>JAJFTU010000454.1 GCA_021372775.1 bacterium
CAACCGCGGCGCCTACGTCGTGCACATGCTGCGCGGCGTGCTGGGGGACGGGCCGTTCTTCGCCGCGATGCGCGACTGGTACCGGGAGCACCGCGACGGCGCGGCGACGACGGCCCAGTTCCAGGCGACGATGGAGCGGCGCTACGGCGCCTCGCTGCAGTGGTTCTTCGACGAGTGGGTCTACCGCGCCGGCGCGCCGACCTACCAGTACGGCTTCCTCGCCGTCAACGAGGGCGCGACCTACCGCACCTACGTCCACGTGAAGCAGACGCAGACCGCCTACGGCGCGTTCACGATGCCGCTCGGCCTGACGCTGGTCTCGGCGGCGGGGCGCGACGCGCGCACGGTGCGGAACGACGCCGCCGACCAGTGGTTCGAGTTCGCCGCGCCGCAGGCGACGACGAGCGTCGCCTTCGACGAGAACGGCTGGATCCTCAAGAGCTCCGCCTCTTCGGCGACGGTCGCCGACGCGGACGGCGACGGCCTGCCGGACGAGCTCGACTGCGCGCCGAGCGACAAGACGCACGGCCGTCCCTCGGAGGTCTTCCAGCTGACGGCGAAGAAGGTCGGAACGAGCGGCACGATCCTCTCGTGGACCGCGGCGCCGCGCGCGGGGAGCTACGGCGTGCAGCGCGGCCTCGCCTCCCAGCTCGGGCAGGGGAACTTCGGGAGCTGCCTGAAGTCGGGCGTGACGGCGCTCTCCTCGAACGACGCGACCGTTCCGCCGGCCGGCGAGGCGTTCTTCTACCTCGTGGTCGGCAAGGACGCCGGCTGCGGCGGCGCGGGCTCGGCCGGCGCGACCTCGGCCGGCGCCGCGCGCCCCGCCGCCTGCCTCTGACGCCGCACGTTTTTCGTCGGCGGCCGCCGCGGACACCGTGATTCACGCGGGCCATTGCCTTCCAGGACGAAAGGCAAGGTTGAGCGTGAATCACGTCGGGCGTGTAGGGGCGGCTGGCGCGTCACGATCGTCGCGTCCTCGCTCAGGATTCCTCCGCGCCTGCCGCCCGACGAGATTCACGCGGAATCCTGCCTTTCGTCCTGAAAGGCAATGGCCCGCGTGAATCGAGTCGGGCGGCAGGCGCGGTGGGGGCGCCGCTGTTCCGACGGTCATCGGAGCGCGCCAGCCGCCCCTACCGGATCGTTTCGAAAAGGGCGTCCACGTGGCCGGGCGGGCAGGGCAGCGCCGCCGCCAGCAGCGCGAACCCCAACGGGCAACGCGCGAACGCCGCCGACACCTCGAGGCCCGCGGCGAAGATCCCTTCCGTCGCCGGCGGCAGCCGCACCGGACCGCGCGGACCGCTCCCCGCGTCGAGCCACATCCCCAGCGGGCCGACGCGCGCGACCTTGAAGCGCCCGACGATCGTCTCCTCCCCCAGCGCGCGCCACGGCTGGTCGAGATCGTCCTCGATCCGGCTCTGCAGCGCCGCGTGCCGCGCGAGATCCGGCTCCGCCGCCGCCCATCCCCCCGCGAAGCGCGCGACCCCCTCGTCGTCGGCGTGGCCGTTCGCGCGCAGCCACTGCACGAGCCGCGGCGTCTCCGCGCGGAACGACGCGACCACGCCGGCGCCGGCGACGATCTGAAACGGGAAGCAGCGCCCGCACCCGGCGAGCAGCGGCGCGAGGCGACGCGCCTCGAGCGCCCCCCGCGGCGGGCCGCTCCCCGCGCGGCGCGCGAGCCGCCGCCGCGAGACGTCGTCGAGCAGGTCGGGCGCGACCTCGTCCACGAAGCTGCCGATGATCTCGATCGCGGCCAGCAACCCGGCCCGTCCGAACTCGTCGAGCCGCTCGGCCCGCGCCGCCGCGAACGCCTCCAGCGCGTCCGCGCAGCTCGCTTCCCTCGGCCCCTCCGTGCGCAAAGCGTTCCGCGGCGACATCCCCCTCCTCCCTTCGCCGCGCAAAGCTACGCCGCCGCGCCGCGCGGCGACGGTCCGAACGGCGCGCGCCGTCCCGCCCGCGGGACGCCCGGCCCCGCGCCGTGGCCGACATGCCAGAGCCACCGCCCGTCTGCCGCAGCGACAACGCAACCAGACCGCGATAGCGATTGGGATGGGCGCGGGAACGCGAGCGACAATTGCGACGCTCAGAAGACTCCCTGAGCGTAGATTTGCCCGCGCCTGCCAAGGTGATTCGATGAGCGCAACTCCCCCGATTCTCGTGCTGGCGGCATGTGTCATTTTCGGAACCTTCGGCTGCGCGAGCTCCATCGCCACTGACTCACTGGAGTTTCGGCGACCGACACCAGTCAATGAGCGGCAGTTCGACGAGGTCGGTTTCGCGGGCCTTCTGTCGTCGATTGCGCCGGGAACGGCTATCGGCGCCCACCACGACGGCATCGCCCAGGTTCCGCACTTCTCCTACCGTTGGGGAGAGAACTATTGGATCGGGTCGGATGACGGCTTCGGCGTGAAGGCCACTACGTTGCTTCGACGCGCTGGCTATCGCGCTCTTGGCAATCCCGAGTCCGTCTTTGAGCCGGACAACGAGCGCAAGGCCCGCGTGCAGTTGGCGGCGAAGGTCACAGGCGTCGCGCACAACACATTTGCGCCGCTTGCCGGCGGATTCGGCGAGCTGCTGCTGACGATCGAATGGCAGCTCTACGACACTGTCGATCGGTCTCTCCGTCTGAAGGAGACAACCACCGGTTACGCCAGAAGCAAGTCCGGCTCATCCGGGTTGGTTCTTGACGCATTCGGCGTCGCCCTGAACAACCTTTTGGCACGTCCAGCATTCGCTACGGCCATGCGGCGACGCAGCACCACGGACGAGAGCATATGGAGCAGGACTGATCAGACAATCGCGATTCGGAAGTGTCCCGCCGCCCCTTCAACGGAGCTGCCGCGGGATTTCGACATCGCAATGCGAGCCGTCGTACGGATACAGTGCGGATTGTCGAGTGGCTCAGGCACCGTCGTCTCGCCGGATGGCTTCGTCTTGACGGTGGCGCACTTGGTGTCGGGCGCGATGCGCTGCCAAGTCTATTTCCGGTCCGGACTCTCCTTGGAGGCGGAGGTTCTTAGAGCTGATCCGCTGCAGGACGTGGCGGTCATCAGAATTCCTGGATCTGGACACGCCTGTCTGCCATGCGACGCCAGCCCACTCGCATTGGGAGTCGAGATCTACGCCATGGGAAATCCCTTGAACTACGAGTTCTCGGTGACCAAAGGCGTCGTCAGCGCAACTCGTACTGTGGACGGGCGAGAGTTCCTCCAGACAGACACCAGCGTGAGCGAGGGGAGCAGCGGCAGCCCGATCGTCGATCGCAGCGGGCACATGCGCGCCATCGTGTCGTGGAAACGAATTGACCCGACGGCCGAAGGACTCTCCTTCGCAAGCACCATTGAGGCCGCATTCCATCGACTCGGCTTGACGTGGGGCGCGGAGCCACAGTAGGGGACCACGGACACCGAGGGCTCACGGTGTGCCGACGTTCTCTGGTTCCGACAATCGGCGATAGCGGCGTTCAATTCCTTCCAATCCCGTGGCGACGTTACGCCGCGGCTGACTCAACCGAATCCAGCAGAGAGCGGCCTGAGCGAAGTGCCGGCCTTGGGGCGCCGAAGGGACGACGCGCGACGAGCGGAGCGCGAGTCACAGAAGGCCGTCATCGGTCCCGCGGCGTACTATCTGCGCGACGCTTCGCGTCGAGGAGATGCGCGATGTCCGACGAGCCGCTGTTCCCGAAGCAGTTCCTCTGGGGCGCCGCCACCTCCGCCTACCAGGTCGAGGGTTCGCCGCTCGCCGACGGCGCGGGGCCGAGCATCTGGCGCCGCTTCGACCACACCCCCGGCCGGATCGCCGACGGCGCCGACGGCGACGTCGCCTGCGACCACTACCGCCGCTTCGCCGAGGACGTCGCG
>JAJFTU010000455.1 GCA_021372775.1 bacterium
CAGGGGCGCGGCTCGGCGCCGAGCGGGGCCGTGCCGGGGCGCACGACGAACGTCGCGTCGTGCCAGGAGGCCGACTCGCGCAGCATCTCCAGCGCGTGCTCGCGGAGCCGGAGGATCGCCTCCTCGGGCGGCAGCAGCCGCGCGGCGAGGACCGCCCCCGCGGTCAGCGGCGCGTCGGCCAGCGACGCGCCGAGCGCCTCGACCAGCGGCGTCGGCGCCGCGGCGAAGTGACCCTTGACGAGGAGCCAGTCGAAGAAGCGGTCCTCGCGGGCGTTGGAGACGACCGCGGCGACCGAACCGTCCTCGAGCACGAAGCGGCGCACCAGCTTGCGCCGCGTCACGTCGAGCGCGCCGGTCGCGCGCACGACGTCGAGCGTGCCGAGGAGCCACGGCAGGGAATGCGCGGCGAGACGCCCCTCCGAGGGGAGCGAGATCGTCGCCGCGCCGGACATCGTCCTCTCGTCTCCGCGCCGCGTCAGCGGGCGGGGACCTTCTCGAGCGGCGCGAGCCGCGGCTTGTCCGCGTTCCGGAAGTACTCCGGCACCGCGTCGAACGCCGCCTCGGCCGAGGCGCGGTCGCGGTAGGTGCCCCAGAGCAGCCGGTAGCAGTTCTTCTTCGCCGCGGGCACGACGAAGAGCGAGTTGTCCTTGACCCGCGCGAACGCCGACTTGATCGTGTCCGGCTTGCAGGCGTAGAGGACCTGCACCGAGTACGAGCCGGACGGGGCGTTCTGGGCGTGGATCGCGCCGAGCGTCGCCGCGTCGTGGATCTTGCCGTCGGCGACGAGCTTCCGCGCCGTGCCGCCGACGCTCTTGCCGCCCTTCGCGCCGTTCGCCTTGGCCGACTTCGTCGTCTTGGCCGCGGGCTCCGCCGCGGCCGGGGCGGCCGCCGCGTCGGCGCCGCTCTTCGCCTTGGCCGACTTCTTCTCGGCGGTCCCCTTGGCCGTCTTCTCGTCGGCCGCGGCCTTCGCCTCCGCGTCCTTGGCCGCGCCCTTGCGCGTCTTCTTCGACGGCGCGGCCTCGGCCGTCTCCGTCGGCGCGCTCTCCTCGGCCTTCGCCGCCTTCGCGGCGCGCGCGTCCTTGCTCTTCGCGGACGCGGCCTTGGCGTCGGACGACTCCTCGACCATCGACGGCAGCGGGCGCGTCTCGACCTTGGAGTTCGCCGGCTCCGGCTCGGCGGTCGGGGCGGGGAGGTCCGCGGCCTTCTCCGCGGGGCGCGCCGCGCCGGGCGCCGACTCGCCGTAGAGGCCGCCGCGGCCCCCCGCGGGGGTCTCGGAGGTCACCGACGAGGGGAGCGGCGCGGTGCCGCCGGCCGCGTCGGGCTGCGACACGCGCGGCTGCACGACCTGCGCCGCCGTCGGGCCGGCCCCGAGCTTCTCCGTCCCCGAGGACGAACCGCCGCGCAGCCAGAGCGCGACGCCGACGAGCAGCACGACCGCGCCGCCGATCAGCGCCGCGAGCAGCAGGAACCGCCCGCCGCCCGACGGAGCGTCGTCGTCGTCGTACTCTTCGTCCCCGTCCTCGAAGGAGATCGGGCCTTCGTAGCGAAGGTCGTCGGAGTCGCCGAACTGCTCTTCGTCGAGGTCTCGGTCGGAGCGCCGCGGGCCCTCGTGGCCGCGGCCGTTACGGTCGCCGGATCGCATCCTTGGAACGCCTCCGCGGCCGCGCGCGGGCGCTCGGTCGCTTCCGGCATTATAAGATGCGGTCGGCGGCGCGCGACGCCGCGGGAGAGCGGGGAGTGGAAGAGCGCTGCGATGCGGTGGTGATCGGCGCGGGCGTCGCCGGTCTGCGGGCCGCGCTGCTGCTGGCGGACGCCGGGGCGCGCGTCGTCGTCGTGTCGAAGGACCCGTCGGACGAGTCGAGCAGCGGCCACGCGCAGGGCGGCATCGCCGTCGTGCTCACCGGCGAGGAAGAAGAGATCGTCCTCCACAACGAGGACACGCTGCGCGCGGGCGCGGGGCTCTGCGACGCGCCGGCGGTGGACGCGCTGGTCCGCGACGGCCGCGAGGAAGTCCTGCGGCTGATCGAGTGGGGCGCGCGCTTCGACCGCGACGGCGAGCGGTACCACCTCACGCGCGAGGCGGCGCACTCCCATCCGCGGATCCTCCACGCCCACGGCGACGCGACCGGGGCCGAGATCGTCCGGGCGCTCGTCGAGCAGGTCAAGAAGCGGACCCGGTCGCTGAAGCGGGTCTCGGGCCTCGTGACCGGGCTCCTCGTCGGCGACGGCGCGGTCGGCGGCGTGCGCGTGCTGCGACGCGACGGCTCCTCGGTCGCGATCCGCTCCGCGGCGGTGCTTCTCGCCACCGGCGGCCTCGGCTGCTGCTGGCGCCGCACGAGCAATCCCCCCGACGCCACCGGCGACGGGGTGGCGCTCGCCTGGGCCGCGGGGTGCGTGCTGCGCGACATGGAGTTCGTGCAGTTCCATCCGACCGCCCTCGCGCTCCCCGGCGCTCCCTCCTGGCTGATGACCGAGGCGCTGCGCGGCGAGGGCGGGGTCGTGCGCGACCGCGACGGGCGGCGCTTCCTGCTCGACGACGATCCGCGCGGCGAGCTCGCGCCGCG
>JAJFTU010000456.1 GCA_021372775.1 bacterium
CGCGGCGCGACCGTCAGTCGAGCACGTCCCAGACGTCGGTCTGGCCGATCACCACGCTCGAGCACTCGGCCCCGCCGAGCGCGACGCGCACGTCGAGCGGCCGGCCGGGGAAGGCGACGTCGCAGGGGAATCCGGCCGCGCGGACGTCGAAGCTGCGGCCGTCCGCCGCGAGCCGGTACGCCAAAGGTCGGGCGCAACCGTCGAGCGGAACGGCGGCGACGTAGACCGGGACGAGAAGGTCGAGCGACGCCGGCGCGTGGTCGTTGTCAACGGCGTACGAGCAGACCGCGTTGGCGACGGCGCTCAGCGCGCCGGCGGACGCGAGCGCGTACTCGCGCTCGGAAACCTCCGCCGGCGTCGTCGTCGTCACGACGCCCGTCGCGATCGTCACGTCGGCGTCGAGCCCGACGCCGCCCGGCCTCCCGTCGCGCCCGAGGCTCGTCAGGGAGTACGCGTCGCGCCGCAGCGAAACGACGATGTCGCCGCCGTAGGCGTCCCGCAGGGGAAGGGCGTCGATGTAGAACGGGACGAGCTCGGCGAGCGAAGCGGGATACTCGTTGCTGTCCACGCGGTAGGCCTCGAGCCCCATCGCGAGGCGGCGCAGGATGCGCCGGTTCCAGCGCGCGGCCTCGCCCTGCGTCAGCAGGCGGAGCGGCGCCGACGTGACCTCGCCGTTGGTCATCGTCACGACGCCTCCGCCGGGGAGCCGCGTCTCCAACGTGAACGACCACTTCGAGGGGCGGTAGGTGTAGACGCCTCCGAACGGATTCCTCGCGAGCGACGCGGGGGCGAAGTCGGGGACGAGCTGCGCGAGGTCGGCCGGCCACGCGCCGCGCACGGCGCAGTAGGTCATGACCGCGCGCGCCAGCCGCTCCGTCCGCTCCACGGCTTCCCGTTCTTCCACGAGCGTCGCGCCGCGGCTCGCCGGCGCGGCGTTCGGCGGCCAGGTGGACGGCGGCGGAAAGAACGAACCCCCGCGCGCCGCGGACCCGGCGACGCCGCCGAGCAACAGCGCCGATGCAACGACCAACCCGCGAAGAGAAGCGGAGATCATCGACACCCCCTCGGGCGCTCGGCCCGTCGTTCGTAGACGACGCACTCGTCCGGACGCCGGCGCCGCAACCGCGCCGCGCCGCGCCGAACGGAGCCTCGGCGGCGACCGCCCGGACGAAGACGCGCTGCTTCATGAAGCCCCCGCGCCCACCGGCGTCGAAGCGGACGCGCCCCGGTCTTCGTCCCGCCCAGTGTACCGCCGCGGCGGACGGTCGATCGGCCCGGCTACGCCCCCGTCCTTGGGGATATGGCGCCGCGGCGCGTCGTCGCGCGCAACATCGCTGCAACGGCCCGCGGAAAGCCGTACCACTTTGGGCGGGCGCGGGCGGATCAGCGCCGCCGCGGCCCCGGACGCGCGCCGAGGGAGGTCGCGATGACGAACGACGTCGTTCGACGAACTCTGGCGGCGGCCGTCGCGGCGCTGTTGGCCGCGGGCGCGGTCGGCTGCGCGTCGCAGACGAGGCAGATGCGCAG
>JAJFTU010000457.1 GCA_021372775.1 bacterium
CGAGGGGTTGGCGACGAGCCAGAAGGTCGTCAGGCCGCCGATCGAGGCCAGCGTCTCTTCGGCCTCGCGCCAGAGCGCCTCGAAGCTCTCCGCCTCGAGCATCCGGGCGGCCGACTGCAGCATGTAGGTGCGGTGGACGAAGCGGATCGAGAGCAGCTGATGCTGGCGCGCCAGGGTGTCGTACTTCTCCTGAAGCTCCCTGAAGGCGCACTCCAGATCCAGCTCGTTGGTCATCCGGCCCTCTTCGTCTCCCCCGCGGATATTCTAGGGTCTCAGCCGTCGGCCCGCTCCCAAGCCAGCGGAATCCGCTCGGGGAACCGCCACATTTCGAGCCGCGTCCGGTCGCCGGCGTAGAGCCCGCCCGCCGCGGGCGTTCCGTAGCCGCACCACTCCTCGAACGGAACGTGGTTGAGCATCCCCCCGAGGACGATCGTCTTCGTCTTCTTGAGCGGGTTCCCCTCGAGTTCCGCCCGCGCGTCGTCGTAGAGGCTCCGCGCCGCCAGATGGTGCTGCTCGCACTGCAGTTCGGCGAAGAGGATCTGCCGGAAGACCTTCCCCGGGCGGTGGGTCGCGTACCACGCGTACTCGGCCGGCGCGAGGGTGCTCATCACGAGGAACTCGAGCGGGCAGAGGACCATGTAGAGGCGCGGCGTCCGCGTCGCCGGCGGGGCGGATCCGGCCGCCGCGGCGACCTCGTCCGGCGTCAGCCCCTCGTGGCAGTCGCCGGCGACGAAGTGCGCCGTCTCCCCGCCGGGCCGCAGTTCGAGCAGCGCGCCGCCGGTCTTCACCAAGTAGCCGCGGCGGAAGGCGCCGATCGGCGTGCAGCTGAAGGCGTTGTTGGAGAGGGCGGTCTTCGTGCGCTTTCCCTGCGCCGCGACCGCCTCGAGCGCGGCGAGCGTGTCCTCGCGGGCCGCGCGCCAACCGCCCTCGTCCAGATAGTCGAAGTCCGGGCGGCCGTTGGCGAGCGACAGGTCGAAGACCACCGAGCGGTCGCGGAAGTGCTTCCCCGAGCCGGGGCGGCGATGCCAGACGAACCCCTCGACGCCGAGGCTCGTCGCCGTGATCGCCCCGTGGGGCAGGCAGAGCAACAGGTTGACCTCGCTCACCGCCGCCTCCTCGGCGCGTCCCCCGCCGCGCCCTCGGCCCGAGACCGAACCTTCGCGCAGAGTCTAGAACAGGTCGATTGACGGACGGGGCGGCGCGCCGTACCGGAAAGACCTTCCCCCGCGGCGCGCGCGCCGCGCGGGGCGACAGGAGCGCCGATGACGCCGATCTACGTCGCCGCCTACCACCAGTCGCCGTTCGGCAAGCTGTACGGCGTCGGGCTGACCGAAATGGTCAAGCGCGCGATCGAGGAGCTCGCCGCCGAGGCGGCGATCTCCGCCTCGCTGATCGACTGCGGGGCGGTCGGCTCGGCCTGCAGCGTCGCGCTCAACGGGCAGGGGCTGCTCGGCGGGATCGCGGCGATGGTCCCGGGGCTCGCCGGCAAGCCGATCGAGGCGGTCGAGAACGCCTGCGCGTCGGGCGGCGAGGCGGTCCTCTCGGTCGTGCGGAAGCTGCTCGCCGGCGAGGGGGAGGTCGGCGTCGCCGTCGGCTGCGAGAAGATGCGCGACGCCGAGGGGAAGATGGACGGGAAGAAGGTCGGCGAGGCGCTGGGCTACTTCTCCCATCCGGACGAGCGGGAATGCGGCGGGTCGTTCGTCTTCCCGCACCACTTCGCGGAGTTGATGGCCGCGTACATGGCCGCCTACGGCGCGACCGAG
>JAJFTU010000458.1 GCA_021372775.1 bacterium
CGACGACCCCGCGCCGGAAGCCGCGCGCGTCCTCGCCGCGCCGGCCTCCGCTCTCGGCCGCCTCGACGCCCTCGCCTGAACGGTTCTGCCGCCGCCCGGCAATTTCTGCCGCCCCGCGCCGCGCGGGACCCCCAAACAGCCCCCAGAACGCCCCGTTCCGCTGGCACGCCGCTTGCCTATTGAGTCGGCGTCGGAGGAACGATGAGCACAGCGACGACGCTCGACCCCACGACCTACCGCACGACCGACGAGTACGGGCTCTTCACCCAGTCCAAGGCGAAGTCGAGCAAGGACCTCGGCAAGAACGAGTTCATGACGCTGCTCGTCCAGCAGATGCAGAACCAGGATCCGCTCGAGCCGGTGCAGAACCAGGACTTCATCGCCCAGCTCGCGACCTTCTCCAGCCTCGAGCAGCTCACCGACCTGAACAAGCAGATGACCTCGCTCTCCTCCGGCCAGGATCAGCTGATCAACAGCCAGTCGCTGACGCTGATCGGCCGCGACGTCGTGGCCAACACGGACGGCGCCGTCCGGCTGAACTCGACCGGCGCGGACAAGATCGTCTGCCAGTTCGACAGCGCTCCTTCGTCGGCGCGCGTCCTCGTGCAGGACTCTCACGGCAACACGCTGCGCACGATCAACATGAACGACGCGCACGCCGGGCTCAACACGGTGCAGTGGGACGGCAAGGACGACCACGGCAACGCGCTCGCCGCGGGCGACTACAAGTTCAAGGTCGTGACGTCCGACGGCAGGGGAAACGACAAGGTCGTGGACGGCTACGTCGAGCTGCACGTGGACGGGATTCACATCGGGGCCAACGGCATCGAGGTCGTTTCCGGAGACCGCACCGTCGGCTTCTCCAACGTGATCGAGATTCTCGCGTCGCAGACCGCCGGCGCGACGGGCAACTGAGGATAACGGGACCCCCCACGACGGGATTCGGCCGAGGTTCGGCGCGGAGGATAGGAAAATGTCGTTCAGCTCGTTCTACACCGGTCTCACGGGCCTCAAGGCCCATTCCGTGGCCCTCAACGTGATCGGCAACAACCTCGCCAACGTGGACACCGTCGGCTTCAAGGCCAGCCGCGTCAGCTTCTCCGAGCTCTTCTCCTCGGCGGGCGGCTTCGGGGTCAACGGCGCCGGCGTCCCGCACCAGGTCGGTTCCGGCGTGCAGCTCGGCGCGGTCCAGCAGCTCTTCGCCCAGGGCTCGCTGCAGACCTCCGACGTGACGACCGACATGGCGATCCAGGGGAACGGCTTCTTCGCGCTCAAGACGTCCGACGGCGCGCCGGTCTACAGCCGCTCCGGCAACTTCTCCTTCAACTCCGACGGCTACCTCGTCGATCCGAACGGCTACCGCGTGCAGGGCTACACCAGCCGCAATTCGGCCGGCGACATCGTGGCGACCGGCGACGTGACCGACATCCAGATCCCGACCGGCGTGACCGCGCCGCCGCAGGCGTCGAGCTACTTCCAGGTCAACATGAACCTCAACTCGGCCGCGGCGGTGGACAACCCGCTCACCACCTCGACCAACGAGTCCGAGGTCTTCTCGACCGGCGTCACGGTGTACGACGCGCTCGGCGCCGAGCACAACATGACCATGCTCTTCACGCCGGTGGACACGAACGGCGACGGCCACCTCGACCAGTGGAAGTACGAAGCGCGGATCCCGACCACCGACATCGCGCCCCCGTCCGGCGGCTGGCCGTCGGGCACCGCGGACTACCAGGCGGTCGCCTCCGGGACGGTGAGCTTCGACAGCAACGGACGCCTCTCGTCCCCCAGCGGGAACGTCGAGATCACGATCCCGTCCTACGCGAACGGCGCGGCGGGACAGAGCGTCGAATGGCGGCTGTTCGACCCGAACGCCGCGGAAGTGCCGACCCGCGCGTCGGTCACCGGTTCCGGCGCGATTCCCGCCGGCGGCCTCGCCGCGGCCGAATCGTTGACCGTCACCGTGAACGGCACGGCGACCACGGTCGCGCTCGCCTCCGGCGACACCGCCTCCGACATCGTCTCGAAGATCAACACCGCCCTCGGCGGCTCGGCCGGCGCCTACGCCTTCATCGACGGCGGCAACCGGATCGGGATCGCCAGCAGCTCCTTCGGCCCCGGGCAGAGCCTCTCCGTGACCAGCACCGGCGCGGGGACCGGCCTCAACGGCCTCAGCGGCAGCGGCGGGACCGGCATGCCGACGGTCGTGACCGGCTACGCCTCCTCCTCGGCGGTCAACAACCTCGGCCAGGACGGGTACGGCATGGGCCGCCTGCAGTCGCTGGCCGTGGACACCTCGGGCGTCGTGAGCGGCGTCTTCACCAACGGGCAGACGATCGGCCTGGCGCAGGTGGCCGTGGCCTCGTTCAACGCCCCGGAAGGGCTGCTGCGGCTGGGCAACAACGCCTACCAGGCCTCGATCGGTTCCGGCCCGGCGGCGCTCGGCGCGGCGAACTCCGGCGGCCGCGGCAAGATCGCCTCCCGCTCGCTGGAACTGTCGAACGTGGACATCACCGACGAGTTCACCCAGCTGATCATCACGGAGCGCGGCTACCAGGCGAACAGCCGCGTGATCACCACCACCGACACCGTGATGCAGGAAGCGCTGCGGCTCAAGCAGTAGGCCGCGCGGTCGATAAGCTAGGCAAGCGGCCCCGCGCCGGCGCACGCCGACGCGGGGCCGGCGCCGTCCGCCCCGCGGACGGTGTCAATCCGCTGACGCCCAGTTGGCCGTCAGCCGGCGGCGTCCGCCGTCGCCGCCCCGGCGTCCGAGGCGGCCGATCCTTTAGAATCAACGACTTGGCCGAAGCCTGCCCCGGTCGGCACAAGCCTTGCTTTGAGTCGCCCCGCGAGGAGGCTCGGCATGGCTGGTCCGAACAACGGGAATCCGGACGGCGGAGCGGGCGGCGGCGCGCCGTCGTGGGAGCGGGTGCTGGCCCATGGCCTGCCGCTGACGCTCGCCGCGCGTCTCGCCGCGGGGCGCGCCACGATCGGCTCGCTGCGGACGCTGACCGCCGGCACGGTCCTCCGGCTGGACACGATGGTCGGCGAGCCGTCGCGGCTGACGGTGGACGACGTCGTGCTGGCGACTGGCGAAGTCGTTGACATTCAAGGACATCTGGCGCTCCGCCTGACGCGTCTGGGGCGGGACGATGACTGACGCCGGCGCCGGCCCCGGACTCCTCGACGGGCTGCGCGTCCTCGGCGCGCTGGCCTTCGTCGTCGTGCTGGCCTACCTCCTGGCCCGACTCGCCCGGCGCAGCGGCATGGTCACCGGGGCCAACCGGGCGCTGCGGATCGTCGATCGGATCGCGGTCGCCCGCGGGTCCCAGTTGCTTCTCGTCGAGGCGGACGGCCGGCGGCTCCTGATCGGGGTCGCGGAGAAGTCCGTCAATCTCCTGACGCCCCTCGGGCCGGCCGCGGCCAGCGAAACGGCCGAGGCCGGAGGCGAAGACGAGGCCGAAGAGGCCGACGCCGCCGGGTTCGCGCCCGCCGCGCCGCCGGTCCCGAACACCTTCGCCGCCCGGCTCGCCCGGCGGCTCGTCGCGGGGGGACGCCGGTGACGCTGCGGCGCCTCGTCGTCGTCCTGCTGCTCCTGGCCCTCGCGGCCGGGACCGCCGCGTTCGCCGCGCCGGCCAAGGCCGCGCCGGCGGCGCCCGGGACGACCCTCGAGCTGAAGCTGGCCGACCCTTCGGGCCCCGGCGGCTCGTCGGCGATGCGGATCGTCCTGCTGATGACGATCCTCGCCGTGGCCCCCTCGATCATGCTCCTGATGACCTGCTTCGTGCGGATCATCCTCGCGCTGCACTTCCTGCGGCAGGCGCTCGGCACGCCGCAGATGCCGCCGAACCAGGTCGTCGTCGGCCTCGCCCTCTTCCTCACGTTCTTCGTCATGTCGCCGACGGTGGACCGGATCTACAAGGAAGCGTGGATCCCCTACGAGCAGGGGCAGATGGACATCACGCAGGGGGCGCAGGCGGCGTCCGAGCCGCTCAAGGCGTTCATGTTGAAGAACGTCCGCGAGGCGGACGTCGCGCTGTTCGTGAAGATGGCCAAGATGCCGCGCCCGCACACGGCCCAGGAACTGCCGCTGCGCGTCGTCGTCCCGGCCTTCGTGATCTCCGAGCTGCGGGTCGGCTTCGAGATCGGCTTCCTGCTCTTCCTGCCGTTCCTCGTCGTGGACTTGGTCGTCTCGGCGGTGCTGCTGTCGATGGGCATGATGATGCTCCCGCCGCAGATGGTCTCGTTGCCGTTCAAGTTGCTGCTCTTCGTGCTGGTGGACGGGTGGGGCCTGCTCGCGGGCTCGCTCGTCGCCGGCTTCCGCTGAGAGGGAGGGGTTCGTGGACGAAATGACGGTGGTCACGCTGGGGCGGGAGACGCTGCGCGTCGCCCTGCTCGTCGGCGCGCCGATCCTCCTCGCCGGGGCCGTGATCGGCCTCCTCGTGAGCGTGGTGCAGGTGGCGACGTCGATCCAGGACGTGACCGTGACCTTCATCCCGAAGATTCTCGCCTGCGGCCTCGCGCTGCTCGTCGCGCTCCCCTGGATGCTGCGGCAGCTCGTCGCCTACACGCGGCAGATCTTCCAGCTGATCCAGCAGATCACTCCCTGAAGGGCGGCGGGCGATGGACGCGGCGGTGTTCCAGCTTCCGTGGGCGAACGTGCTGTCGGGCGTCGCGTTGACGATGCGCGCCGTCGGCTTCGTTTTCGTCGCCCCGGTCGTCGGCGCCGAAGGCGTCCCGCCGCAGCTCCGCGGCGCGCTCGCGCTGCTGATCGTCGTCCTGCTCGCCCCGGTCGTGCCGGCGCCCGCCGTCGGCGCGAGCGTCTACTGGCTCTGCGCCAGCGAGTTCTTCGTCGGCTTCGCGCTCGGCTTCGTCAGCCGCCTCGCCTTCGAGGCGCTGCTCTTCGCCGGCTCGACCGCCGGCTACCCGACCGGCCTGGCGATGGCCTCGATGCTCGATCCGTACGGCCAGTCCCAGGTGGCCAACATCGGCATCTTCTACCAGGTCTTCGGCTCGCTGATCTTCCTCGCCATGGGCGGGCACCGGCAGGCGCTCTACGCGCTCGCCCGCTCCTACGAGATCGTTCCCGCCGGCGCGGCGAAGTTCTCCGGACCGTGGCTCCCGAGCCTCGTGACGATGACGGGCCAGGTCTTCTCGATCGGGCTGCGCCTCGCGGCGCCGATCATCGTCGCCGGCATCCTCGTCGACGTCTGCCTGATGCTGATCGCGCGCGCCGTGCCGCAGATGAACATCCTGGTGGTCGGCGCCCCGGTCCGCCTCGGCGTCGGCCTGATCGCCCTCGCCTTCTCGCTCCACGTCTTCGCGCCGCTCGTCGCCGAGTCGATCGACGCGGCCTCCCGCGACGCCGGCCAGTTCCTGAAGGCCCTGGCGGCGCGGGGCTGAGGAGGGGCGATGGCCGGCAAGGACAACCGCACCGAGAAACCGACCCAGAAGCGGATCCGCAAGGCGTACGAAGACGGGAACATCGTCCGCAGCCAGGAAGTCGGACAGGCCCTCTCGCTCGCCGCGTTCATGCTCTGGAGCGGCTTCGCCGGCGGCGCGTTCCTCTACGGCCTGATGAACGTGGTGCGCCGCGGGATCGCCGCGGCGGCCAAGCCGGACGACCCCTCGGCGCTGGTGACCGCCTTCTCCTCGACCATGCTCGCCGGGGCCAAGCTGACCGCGCCGCTCCTCGCCGGCTTCCTGCTCTTCGCCCTCGTCGGCGCCTTCCTGCAGGGGATCCACCCGAAGAAGAACTGGCTGAAGTTCGACCTCAACCGGCTCAACCCGGTGACCGGGCTCGGCCGCTTCGTCTCCGTCGAGAAGCTGCTCACGGCGTTCAAGGCGATCCTCCGCACCGCCCTCTACGCGCTGATCGCGCTGGCGATCGTCATGCCGGAATGGCGGCACGTGGCCGGGATGGCCCTGCTCTCGCCGGCGGCGATCTTCAAGGGCGGCATGGCGATCGTCGGCCGCATCCTCTCCCGCGTCCTGCTGCTCGGCCTCGTCGTCGCCGCGGCCGACTTCGCCCTCGCCCGCCACCGCTGGCAGCGCGGGCTGATGATGACCAAGCAGGAAGTCAAGGACGAGATGAAGGAGAGCGAGAACCCGGAGATCAAGAGCCGGATCCGCGGCAAGCAGCGCGAGATCGCCCGCCGCCGGATGATGGCCGCGGTGCGCACGGCGAACGTCGTGGTGACCAACCCGACCCACGTCGCGGTGGCGCTGCAGTACGACCGGACGAAGATGGCCGCCCCGGTCGTCGTCGCCAAGGGGTTCGACCACATCGCGCAGCGGATCAAGGAAGAGGCGCGCAAGTACAACGTCCCGATCATCGAAGACCCGCCGCTCGCCCGCATGCTGGAGAAGCTCTGCCCGCTCGGCGCCGCCGTTCCCGAGGCGCTCTACCGCGCGGTCGCCGAGGTCCTGGCCTACGTGTTCCGCCGCGGGCGGGGACCGTACCGCCCGCATCCTGAAGTCGAGACCGGCGACGCCGCCGCCGCAGGGGACCGCCCGTGACCGCCGCCGCCCCGACCGCGAACGAAGCGAAGTTCTCGGCCTTCGCCAACCTCGCCATCCCGCTCGGCGTGGTGATGACGATCGCGCTGATCGTCGTGCCGATGCCGACGATCATCCTCGACCTGCTGATCACCGTGGACCTGACGCTGGCGCTGGTCGTCCTCCTCGCCGCGCTCTACATCCCCGGGCCGACGCAGTTCAACTCGTTCCCCTCGCTGCTGCTCCTCGTGACCCTCTTCCGCCTCGCGCTGAACATCGCCGCGACGCGCGCCGTCCTGACCCACGGCGAGGAGGGGACCGCGGCGGCGGGGTCGGTGATCCAGGCGTTCGGACAGTTCGTCGTCGGCGGCTCGTTCGTCGTCGGGATCGTGATCTTCATCATCCTGCTGGTCGTGCAGTTCGTCGTCATCACCCACGGTTCGACGCGCATCTCGGAAGTGATCGCCCGCTTCACCTTGGACGCGATGCCGGGCAAGCAGATGGCGATCGACGCCGACCTCAACGCCGGGCTGATCACCGAGCGCGAGGCGCTGGCCCGCCGCGCGCAGATCCAGCGCGAGGCCGAGTTCTTCGGGGCGATGGACGGCGCCGTCCGCTTCACCCAGCGGGACGCGATCGCCGCGATCATCATCGTGCTCGTCAACATCTGCGGCGGCCTGGCCATCGGCGTGCTGCAGAAGGGGATGAGCCCCGGCGACGCGCTCACGACCTACACCACGCTGACGATCGGCGACGGCCTGATCACCGCGCTCCCCGCGCTGCTCGTCGCGGTCGCGGGCGGCATCATCACCACCCGCGCGGCGCAGCAGCAGCCGCTGGGCGAGGCGGTCTTCGGGCAATTGCTGATCTCCGCCCGCCCGCTCAAGATCGCCGCCGGCACGCTCCTCGCGCTGGCCATCGTCCCCGGCATGCCGAAGATCGCCTTCATCGCGCTCGCCGCGGCGCTCTTCGGCGGGGCGCGCGTCGCCGCCGCCCGCGAGGCCGAGGCCGCCGAGGCCGCGACCGTCGCCGCGGACACCGCCGCCGCGCCGCCGGCGCAGTCGCTCGAGGACGAAGTGGAGCCGCTGCTCGGCGTCGATCCGCTCTGCGTCGAAGTCGGCTACGACCTGATCCCGGCCGTCGGCGCCGACCGCGCGGGCGGGATCCTCGACAAGATCAAGGGGCTGCGGCGCCAGATCGCCGGCGAGATGGGGTTCGTCCTCCCGCCGGTGCGCGTCCGCGACAACCTGCAGCTCTCCCCGAACCAGTACGTGGTGCTGCTGCGCGGCGTGAAGATCGCCGGCGGCAAGATGGCGCGCAACCGACTGCTCGCGCTCGACGCCGGCGCGGTGCGCCCTCTCGAAGGGGAGAAGACGCGCGACCCGGCGTTCGGCCTCCCCGCGGTCTGGATCGATCCGTCGCGCGCCGACGAGGCCCGCGCCTCCGGCTACACCGTGGTGGACCCGCCGTCGGTGCTCTCCACGCACCTGATGGAAGTGATCAACCGCAACGCCGCGGAGCTGCTCGGACGCGAGGACGTGGCGCGGCTGGTGGACCACCTGCAGAAGACGCATCCCAAGGCCGTGTCGGAGCTGATCCCGGAACGGCTGACGATCGGCGAGCTGCAGCGCGTGCTGCAGGGGCTGCTCCGCGAGGGCGTGCCGATCCGCGACCTGCCGCTGATCGTCGAGACGCTGGCCGACGCCGCGACGACGACCCGCGACACGCAGCTGCTCGTCGAGGCCGCGCGCCGCGGTCTCGCCCGGACGATCTGCACGGCGCTCGAGGACGAACGCGGCCAGCTCAACGCGATCGCGCTCGGCGCCGACCTCGAGGCGGAACTGACCCGCGCGTTCGTGCCCGACGGGCCGGACGGCGGCGCGGAAGGAATTTCCCCGAACCGGGCGCGCGAGATCGTCTCGCGGCTCGGCACGGCGGTGGGCGGCGTCGGCGGGACCGGATCGATCGTCGTCAATCCGCGGCTGCGGCCGTACCTGGCGACGTTGCTCCGCAACCAGCTGCCCCACACGCCGGTGCTTTCAACGCTCGAAATTCCCCCGGACGTGACCCTCCGGGCCGTGGCGACGGTGTCCTGAGATGCTGGTCAAGACGTATCGCGCCAAGACCACTTCCGAGGCGCTCGCGCTGGTGCGCGGCGAACTCGGCGAACGGGCGTGCATCGTCGAGACGCGCCGCGTCTCCGACGGGGTCGAGGTCGTCGCCGCGGCGGAACGGCCGGGCGCGCGGATCACCGCGCCCCGCGCCCACGCCGCCGCGGCCGCCTACGTTCCCCAGCCGGCGGCGACCGCCCTCGACCCGGCCGCCGAGCGCCTGCGCGACGACCTGCTCGGCCACGGCTTCTCCGCCGTGCTCGCCGAGCGGATCGCCGCGGCCGCGTCCGCCAACCTCGACCCCGAGCGGCTCGCCGACCGCGGCGCCGCGCTCGCCTACGCGCGGGACCTCGTCGCGCTCTGGATCCCCTCCGGCCAGCCGGCGCCGATCAAGGGCACGCGGGTCCTCGTCGTCGTCGGCTCCCCCGGGGTGGGGAAGACGACGACGATCGCCAAGCTCGCCGCGCGCGAGATCACGATCGAAGGGCGCAAGGTCGTGCTGGCCTCGGCCGACGACCGGCGCCTCGGCGGCGCGGAGCAGATCGAGGCCTACGCGCGCGTCTTCGGCGTGCCGTTCAAGCTCGTGCGCGACCGCCGCGACCTCGACTCGGCGCGCGACCTCGCCGGCTCGAAGGGAACGCTCTTCGTGGACACCCCCGGCGTCGCCCGCGGCGACCTCGCCGGCATGGAGCGGCTCGCCCAGCTTCTCGCCGGCGTGCGCCGCGACGAGATCGAGCTGCTGCTCGCCGCCGACCGCGACGCCGAGGCGCTCGCCGACACCGTGAAGCGCTTCGCCGCGCTCCGCGCCGGCGCGCTCGGCGCGACCCGCGCCGACGAGGCGCTGCGTCCCGGCGCGCTCCTCACCGCGCTGACCCGCGCCGGTCTGCCGGTCCGCCACGTCTGCGGCGGCCCGAACGTTCCCGAAGACATCGAGATGGCCGATTCGCGCCGGCTCGCCGCTTGGGCGGTTCCGGCGCCGGGCGTGCCGCCGACCCTCGTCGGCGTGGAGGCTCAATGAGCACCGACGATCTGGCCGCACGGACGCGGCCGAAGCCGTCCCGCGCGCTGACCGTCGCGGTCGGCTCGGGGAAGGGCGGCGTCGGCAAGACGACGCTCGTCGCCAACTTGGCGATCGCCCTCGCCCGGCTCGGCCTGAAGGTCACGGTGGTGGACGGCGACATGGGGCTCGCGAACCTCGACGTCCTGCTGGGACTCGTGCCGCGGCGCACCCTCGAGCACTTCTTCCGCGAGGGGCTGCCGCTCGAGGACCTGGCGGTGGACGGGCCGCTCGGCGTGCGCGTGATCCCGGCCGGCTCGGGGCTGCCCGAACTGACGCAGCTCTCGATGGACGAGCTGATCCAGTTCGTGCGCGGGCTGCAGCCGCTGCGCGAGACGAGCGACGTGCTGATCTTCGACACCGCGGCCGGCATCGCCGAGTCGTCGTCGCGCCTCTGGCTGCTCGCCGAGCGCTTCCTGCTCGTGACGTGGCCGGAGCCGACCGCGCTCGTGGACGCCTACGCCGCGCTCAAGGTGCTGCGGCGGCGCGGCCCCCAGCAGCAGGTGGGGCTGGTCGTCAACGGCGCGCGGGACGCGGACGAGGCGAAGCGGGTCCACCGCCGCCTCGACGCCGCGGCGCAGCAGTTCCTCGGACAAGGGATCCAACTCGACGGGTACGTGGTGCGGGACGAGGCGGTGGCGGAAGCGGCGCGGCGCCAGAAGGCGGTCGTGCTGGCCCAGCCGCTGGCCCCGGCCAGCCGCTGCGTGGAACGTTTGGCACTTCACCTCGCGGCCCTCGCCGGCGGGCGGTTGCGCGGAGCGGGCGAGCAACAATGGGAAAACGCATGCACACCAGCCGAACTGTCGCACTGAAGCGCGGCGCCGCTTCCGAGACCCCGCTCGTCGATCCGACCGTCGAGTGGACGCCCGAGGCGCGCACCGCCGGTTCGCCGGCGCGCGAGCGCCTGCTGCTGGCCCACGCGCCGCTGGTCAAGTACCTCGCGCACCGGATCGGCGGACGCCTCGCCGGGCCGATCGACTTCGACGACCTCGTCGGCGACGGCCTGCTCGGGTTGATGGAGGCGGTGGACCGCTTCGATCCTTCGCACAACGTCCGCTTCAAGACGTACGCCGAGTCGCGGATCCGCGGCGCGATCCTCGACGGCGTGCGGGCGCGCGACTGGGCGCCCCGCTCGCTGCGGCGCGCGGCGCGCAAGCTCGAGTCGGCGATCTCGGCGGTGGAGAAGCAGTCCCGCCGCACGGCGACCGACGAAGAGGTCGCCGAGGAGCTGCAGATCTCGCTTCCCGAGCTGCAGGACCTCTACGTCCAGGCGCGCGGCGTGCGCCTCGGCGCGCTGCCCGGCGCCGACGAGGAAGGGCGCGACCCCGCCGACCCGCGGATGGATCCGCTGGGACAGATGGAGGAGTCGGAGCAGCGCCGCGTGCTCGGCGAGGAAATCGGCCGCCTGCCCGAGCGGGAAAAGATGGTCCTCAGCCTCTACTACGAGCGCGGCCTGACGCTCAAGGAAATCGGCGCGGTGCTCGACGTCACCGAGTCGCGCGCCTGCCAACTGCACACCCGCGCGATCGCGCGGCTCCGCTCGCGGGTCGCGGCGCGTCTCGGCGCGCCGGAGACCGACGAGCAGTGACCGCGGCGTAGCGGAGGGAACGAGCGATGAGCCGGCTACTTTCCCAGGAAGAGGTCGACGCGCTGCTCGCGTCGTTCGAGCCCGAGCAGGAACAGCAAGGGCTGAGCGCCGAGCTGCCGTTCGACCTGCGCGCCCCGCTGCTCCTCGCCGGGGAGCGGCTGGCGCTGGTGCAGGCGGCGTGCGAGAAGATCGCCTCGACCTTCGCCGACTCGATCACGCTGCTGCTCGTCGCCGAGCGCCCGGTGCGCGGCGTCTTCACCGGCCTCGTGCAGCAGCCGGCGACGACGGTCCTCGGCACGCTCGCCCCCGGCGAGCCGCTCGGCCTGCTCGTGGACGAGCACGGCGAGCCGGTCGGCGGCGTCTCGATCCACCCCGAGCTCGCGCTGGCGCTCGTCGATCGCCTGCAGGGGGGCGAGGGATACGCGCAGGAAGGTCCGCGGCCGCTCTCGCCGGTCGAGTCGCGCCTCTTCGAAGGGGTGCTCGACAAGCTGATCCGCTTCCTCGACCGCGAGACGCCGCTTTCGCCGCTGAAGACCGGCGGCCTCGACTCCGATCCGATCTTCGGCCGCCTCGCCAGCCGCGGCGGCACGCTCGCCACGGCGCAGTTCCGGCTGACGACGCCGGTCGGCGACGCGGTCTGCCGGCTCCTGATGACGCCGGTGCTGACGAACCGCCTCGTCGCCGAGTCGCCGACGCGCCGCGAGGACGCGGTGCCGCCGGAGCTCGTCGCGGCGCTCGGAGACGCGCCGGTCGTCGTCGAGCCGGTGATCAACGGCGCGAGCCTCTCCGTCGCCGACCTCGAGCGGCTGCGCCCCGGGCACGTGATCCAGCTCGACGTGCGCGAGAACGAGCCGCTCGGACTGCGGTTCAACGGCCAGCTGCTGGCCCACGGCGGGCTGCGCCGCGCCGGCGACCAGCGGGCGTTCGAATTGCTCGACTTCAACCCCGAACGGCGCACCGGCGCCTGAACGCCCGGCGGCGGAGGAAACGATGAACGACGAATTCGGCGGCGCGGGACTCGACTTCGGGACGGAGCAAGCGGCGCCCGTCTCCGAGACCGTCCTCGACGAACTGGAACTTCCGGTCGAAGTGCGCCTCGGGCGGCTCGTCTGGAACTTGGGACGCGTGCTCGAGCTGCGCGTCGGCGACGCCGTGCCGGTCGGCCCCGACGGCGACGACACGGTGACGCTCTACGTGCAGGGCCGTCCGTACGCCCTCGGCGACCTCGTCGTCGTCGAAGGGCGGTTCGCGTTCCGCGTCCGCGAGATTTGCTCGCCCGCCGAACGCGCCTGAGGAGGCGACGATGGACCGCACGCTGATCCTGATGCAGCTCGCATTCAACGTGCTGATGTTCGCCGCGCTCGCCGCGCTGGCCTGGCGCTCGCGCGGCGCCGCGCCGCGCAAGGCGCGCGTCGAGCGCGCCCGTCCGCGTCCCGACGAGCAGGTCGCCGCGTTCCAGCGCGCCGCGGCCGCCGCGGGCGCCGGACGTCCGGTCGCCGCGCCGAACGAGGCGCCGGCGCCGAGCGCGGGGCTCGACGACCTGATCGAGCGCGCCGAGCGGCGCGAGCTCGCCGCCGAGGCGGCGCTGCGCGGCCGGCTGGCGCGGTTCCGCGGCGAATCGGCCGAGAACTGAGCGGCGCCGCAGTGCTTCCCGCGCTCAAGGTCGGCGGCGTCTACCGCGCCCGCGTCGAGGCGTTGATGGCCGACGGCCGCGTGCGCCTGTCGCTCGACGGGATGCGCGTGGACGCGCGCTGCGAGGCGGGGCTCGCCGAAGGGACGCTGGTCGAGGTGGAAGTGGATCGGCTCTGGCCGGACGTCGTGCTGCGCGTGCGGCGCGCGGCGCCGGCGGCGGCGCGCTGACGGCAAGCGCTGCCGCCGGACCCGGCAAATTTTGCCGGGTCGCGGCGCGGCGCGGCCGGCGGCGATCGTCGGACGGACGGCGGTTTTCGGAACGGATTTTGCATCGAACGAGGCGAGGGCCGGGCGGCCCCGAAAGCGAGGACGAGCGATGTTCCCCCAGCTCTACACGGCGGCGTCGGGCATGGTCGCGGGCGAGCGCACGCTCGAGCTCGTGTCGAACAACTTGGCCAACGCGGACACGCCGGGCTTCAAGGCGGACCGCGCCCTCTTCGAGACGTACCTCAGCGACGCGGCGCGCCGCGACGTCCCGGGCGGCAATCCGGCCGCGCCGCGCGGCGTGACGGTCGCTTCCTCGTGGCGTCCCGAGGAGCAAGGCTCGCTGCGCGAGACGCAGAGCCCGCTCGACCTCGCCCTCACCGGCCCCGGCTGGTTCCGCGTCGAGACGCCGCAGGGGGAGCGCCTGACGCGCGACGGCTCGTTCACGCGCGGCGCCGACGGGAAGCTCTCCACGACCAACGGGCTGCACGTCCTCGACGCCAACGGCAAGCCGATCGCGCTTCCCGATGGACAGATCTCCGTCGCCCCCGACGGAACGGTGACGGTGGACGACGCGGCGATCGGCCGGCTCGGCATCGCCTCGGCGACCGCGCAGAGCCTCGTCCGCGAAGGCGAGACCCTCTGGCGCGCCGACGAGCCGCTCAAGGCCCAGGACATGAAGGGGACGCAGGTCCGCCAAGGGTACGTGGAGCAGTCGAGCGTCAACGTGGTCGGCGAACTGGCTTCGCTGATCCAGGTCCAGCGCAACTACGAGATGCACCAGAAGCTGCTCGACGTCACGGCCAACACCGTGGCCAAGAAGGCGATCGAGCTCGGAGAGCCGCGCTGAGGCGCGGGGAAAAGGGAGCCCCACGATGCAACGCGCCCTCTGGACCGCCGCCGCCGGCATGGCCGCGCAGCAAACGAACCTCGACGTGATCTCCAACAACCTCGCCAACGTCAACACGACGGGGTTCAAGCGGAGCCGCGCCGAGTTCCAGGACCTGCTCTACCAGACGATCAACGCCCCCGGCACCGCCTCGAGCGCCTCGACGAACCTGCCGGTCGGCGTCGAGATCGGCCTCGGCACGAAGACCGCCGCGACGAAGCGGATCTTCTCGCAGGGCGACTTCAAGCCGACCGAGAACCCGCTCGACCTCGTCGTCGAAGGGGACGGCTTCTTCAAGGTCACGCGTCCCGACGGGACGCTGGCCTACACGCGCGACGGCTCGTTCACCACGAACGAGTCGGGGAACATCGTCAACAGCCTCGGCTACCTGCTCGATCCGCCGGTCGTCATCCCCTCCGACGCCAAGGCGATCACCATCGGCAAGGACGGCACGGTGTCGGTGCGGCTCGCCGACGACACGATCAGCCAGATCGGGAACATCGAGATCGCCCACTTCATCAATCCGTCCGGCCTGCAGGCGCTCGGCGACAACCTCTTCGTGCCGACGCAGTCGAGCGGCGACCCGGTCCTCGGCACGCCGGGCACGGAAGGGCTGGGCACGATCGGGCAGGGGTACCTCGAGACCTCGAACGTGCAGGTCGTGACCGAGCTGGTGGACATGATCACCGCGCAGCGCGCCTACGAGCTGAACTCGCGCGCCGTGCGCGCCTCCGACGAAATGCTGCAGCAGATCGCGCAGCTGGTGCGCTGAGCCGCCTCGTGCGCCGCCTCGTCCGCGCCGTCCTGGTCTCCCTCGCCGCGCTCGCCGCGGCGGGGGCGGCGCGCGCCGCGGACTGGCCGAGCCTCGTCGTCTCCCTGCGTCCCTCGGCCTCCGCGCCGGCGGGCGCGCCGCTGCGGCTCGCCGACGTCGCCGAACTCTCCGGCCCCGACGCGGAGCGCGCCGGCGCGGTCGAGGTCGGGCGCGCCCCCGCGCCGGGACGCGGCGCGACGCTCGGCGCCGACGCCGTCCGCCGCCGCCTCGCGCAGTCCGGCTGGGCCGTCGAGGCGACGACGTTCGAGGGAGCGCCGGCGGTCGCGCTGACCGGCGATGCGCAGCCGATCGACGCCGCCGCGGCGCGCAACGCCGTGCTCGCGTTGCTGCCGCCCGATTCGTCGCGCGGCGCGGCGCGCCTCGTCGACTTCGCCGTTCCCGACCGCGCGCTCGTCCCCGCGGGCCAGTGCGCGTACGAAGCGCGGAAGCCGGGCGGCGGCCTGCGTCCCGGCGAATCGTCGATCCCCGTCGTCGTCCGCTGCGGCGGCGCGGAGATGGTCGTCGCCGCGCGGGCCAAGTTCGTCGTGGACGCCGTCGTCGTCGTCGCGACGCGCGACGTGGAGAAGGGCGCCGCGGTGCGCGACGGCGACCTCAAGCTCGAGACGCGGGAACTCGCGGCGCGCGACCGCTGGCTGCGCGACCTTCCCGCCCCCGAAGGACTCGTCGCCAGGGCGGCCCTGCGCGCCGGGCAGCCGGTGCCGACCGGCGCCGTCGCCCGCGCGTCCGCCGTCGAGCCCGGCCAGTCGGTGCGCGCCGACGTCCAGAGCGGCGGCGTGCTGCTGTCGCTGAGCACCGTGGCCCGCGGCCGCGGCGAGGTCGGCGCGATCATCCCCGTCACCGGCTTCGACGGCCACCGCGTCGTCCGCGCGCGCGTCGTCGCGCCGGGGCGCGTGGCCCTCCTCGGATCGGACCCGCTGGAAAGCGTCGTCGCGCCGCGCGGCGCGGAGGACCGTCCATGAAGCGTCTCCCCCTCGTCCTCGCCGTCGCCTTCGCGCTCGCCGCGCCCGGCTGCGCGATGCTCAAGTCGCAGCCGAAGCTCGCCCCCGGCGCCTATCCCGGGCCGCTGCCGCAGCTCCCGCCGACGGAAGCCTCGGGACACGTTTCCGAGGGCTCGCTCTACGCCGAAGGGACCGCCTCGGAACTGGTCGGCGACTTCCGCGCCCGCCACGTCGGCGACGTGCTGATCATCAAGGTCAGCGAGAGCGCGGTCGGCTCGACCACCGCCGACAGCGCGATCGACAAGGCCTCGGCGTCGAAGCTCAAGGCGCCGACGCCGCTCGGCTACGCCGGAAAACTCGCCGGGCAGATCGGCTCCGACTTCGACCCCGCGAACGCCTACGACGTCTCCAATTCGCAGACCTTCTCCGGCAAGGGCTCGACGACGCGCCAGAACACGCTGAACGCGCGGATCGCGGTGCGCGTGATGGCCGTCGGCCAGAACGGGCTGCTGCTCGTCGCCGGGACCAAGCAGGTCGCGGTCAACCAGGAGAGGCAGAACCTGACGCTGGCGGGGATCGTGCGCCCCGAGGACGTCGCCTCCGACAACACGATTCCTTCCTCCGCCGTCTCCGACTTGGTCATCAACTACGGCGGCAAGGGGGACCTCAACGACGTCACCAAGCAGGGCTGGTTCACCAAGTTGCTGCACAAGATCTGGCCGTTCTGAGCGGGGAGACGATCGATGAACGCACGCTTCGCCGTTCCCGTCCTCGCCGCGCTGCTCGCCGCCGCGTGGGCCGCGCCGATCGCGGCCGCGCAGGCCGCGGCTCAGGCGCCGCGTCCGGCAGCGCCGCAGGGCGCGCCGCAGAACGCCGCGCAGGTCGCCGCGCAGGCCGCCGCGCCGCAGAACGCCGCGCCGGCCGCGCGCCCGCCGCAGCAGCCGGCGCCGACGGTCGTCCTCCAGAACGTGCCGCAGACCGCGCCCGACGCCGCGACCCAAGGGGCGGCTCCGCCCGCGCCGCAGAGCAGCGTCCAGATCACGCAGCCGCCCGCGGCCGCGGCCGGCCCGGTCTACATCGCGCCGCATCCCGAGGACGGGCGCCCGCAGGTTCCGCTGCGCGAGCTGGCCCAGGTCCGCGGCGTGCGCGAGAACCAGCTCGTCGGCTACGGCCTCGTCGTCGGCCTCGCCGGAACCGGCGACGGCACGCAGGCCAAGTTCACCATCCAGAGCCTCGCCAACGCCCTGCAGCGGCTCGGCGTCGTCGTTCCCGCCTCGCAGATCCGCGTCCGCAACGCGGCGGCGGTGATGGTCACGGCCAACCTGCCGGCCTTCTCCCAGCCCGGCACGCGGATCGACATCAACGTCGCCTCGGTCGGCGACGCCAAGTCGCTCACCGGCGGCACGCTGCTGATGACCCCGCTCAAGGCCCCCGACGGCCGCGTCTTCGCCGTCGCGCAGGGACCGATCAGCCTCGGCGGCTCGTTCAGCCTCGGCGGGGCGGCGGCGACCGCGCAGAAGAACCATCCCACGACCGGGACGATCCCCGGCGGGGCGCTCGTCGAACGGGCCGCGGGGATCGACCTCGCCGGCCGCTCCAGCTTCGACCTCGAGCTGCGCCGCCCGGACTTCGCCACCGCGCTGAAGATCGAGAAGGCGCTGATCCGCGCCTTCGACCGCGACGCGGCCCACGCGATCGACGCCGGCACCGTCCGGGTGATGATCCCCGAGACGCTGCGCGACCGGCCGGTCGAGTTCCTCGCCGTGGCCCTCGACCTCCCGGTCCAGCCGGACGCCCCGGCGCGGGTGGTCCTCAACGAGCGGACCGGGACGATCGTCCTCGGCGGCGACGTCCGGATCTCGCGCGTCTCGGTGACCCACGGGAATTTGACGATCGCCGTCAAGGAGCAGCCGATCGTCTCGCAGCCGGCCCCCTTCGCGCCGGGCGGCGAGACGACGACCGTGCCGCGGACGAGCCTCGAAGCGACGGAAGATCCGGGGAAGACCCTTTCCGCGGCCGACGGCGTGCGCGTCGAGGACCTCGTGAACGCGCTGAACAAGATGGGCGTGACGCCGCGGGACATGATCGCGATCTTCGAGGCGATCCGGGCCGCCGGCGCGCTGCACGCCGAGCTGGTGGTGATCTGATGGCCGGCCCCTCGCTTTCGTTCGACCGCGTCGGCCCGGTTCTTGCAAAGGGTGTTGAGCGCCCGGCGGCGGGGACGGCCCGCCGCGGGGACGCCAAGGGCCAAGCGGAACTCCGCAAGGCGGCGGCCGGGCTCGAGGAAGTGCTGATCAAGCAGACCCTCGAGACGATGGCCAAGGCCCAGTTGGAGAACGGCGGGTTCTTCGGCCAGGGATCGGCCGCAGGAACCGAGGAGACCCAGTTCGAGATGCTGCTTTCCCGCGCGCTCGCCGAGAAGACCCCGCTGGGGCTGGCGGACCAGTTGGCCGACCAACTGGCCGGCCGGCAGGGGCTCGACGCGGCGCGGCAGGCGGCTTCGGGAAACCTCGCGGTTCTTGCCGCCGCCCAAGGGGCCGCCGGCGGAAACGCGAAAGATTTCACCCCGGATCCTCAAGTTCGACGCGCCGCGTCCGATGAGCATGGCGGAGTCTCACGGACTGGGCGGCGCACCGGACCCCAAAGGTAGGCCGGGCCGGACCCGAGTCCTGGAGGACGAGGCACATGAAGATCCAAAACAATTCGGACCCGGCAGCCCGGCTGCGGAGCGTCCTCGACCGACTCGACTCGACCGAACGGTCGAGCCGGACGCGCCAGGACTCCTCGACTGCCGTCTCGGGGGGGCAGGACCAGATCCAGTTGTCGGCGCGGGCGCGCGAGATGCAGAGCGTGCGCGACGCGATCGCCAACAGCCCCGACGTGCGGCAGAGCGTGGTGGACAAGCTGCGCGACGAAATCGGCAGCGGACGGTACCGGATCGACGGGACCCGGGTCGCCGACGGAATGCTCCAAGAAGAAGTTTTGATGTAACTCCGCCCAGAACGGCCGCAGGGCCGCGCGCCGCGAGGCGCGGACGCGACCTGTGCGCCCTCGAGCGGAGGATCGTTTCTTGAGTCCCGACCAAGCCCGCACCGCCGCAGCGTTGGCCGATCTTCTGCAGGCCGAAGCGGCGCTCTTCGACGAGCTGTCGGACCTCTCCGGCACGCAGCGTCGCGCCCTGGCCAGGGCGGCGGAAGCCGAACTGGCGCAGGCCGCGTCGCGCGCCGAGACCCTCGCCACCCGCTTCCGGCTGCTCGAGGAGGAGCGGGGGCGGATCGAATCGTTCGTTCCCGAAGGCGAACGGCGCGTGGCCGAGGCCCGCGTCGCGCTCGCCCGCGCCTTGGGCCGCCTGCTGCGCGAGACGGCCGTCTCGGGCGCGGTCCTTGAACGTCTCGGCGACACGGTGGCGGCCCGCCAGGCGGCGGTCGGCGGCCTGCTCGCCTCCACCTACCGGCCCGACGGCCGCGGCGCCTCGCGCCGCCCCGCCGGCGCCCGCCTTTCCGCGGAGGGCTGAGCCGTGGGCGTCTTCGACTACATCTCCATCAGCCGGACGGCCCTGGGCGCGTTTCGCCAAGGGATGAACATCGCCGGCTACAACGTGGCCAACGCCAACACCGAGGGGTACTCGCGGCGGGTCATGCAGCTCGGCCCGACGCAGACCGTCGAGGTGCGGAACGGCATCATCGGCACCGGCGTGGACGTCACCGGGGTCAAGCGGCAGCGCGACGCCTTCCTCGACTTCGCCACCCGGCGCGAGCTGGGGCGGATGGGGACCGACAAGAGCCGCGAGGAGATCCTGAGCGCGCTCGAGCCGGTGCTCGGCGGCACCGACAGCGCGGGGCTGACCACCGCGCTGACGTCGTTCTTCGATTCGTTCGAAACGCTCTCCGTGCAGCCCGACTCGCCGTCGTCCCGCGCCAACGTCGTCGCGCAGGCGGACAACCTCGCCTCGACGCTCAACCGCGTCGACGCGCAGTTCGACGAGGCGCAGCGGAACGCCGACTCCCGCGTGGTGGCCACGCTGGACCGCGTGAACGCCATCCTGGTCCAGGTCCGCCAGATCAACCTCGACATCACCTCCCAGGAGGCGGGGGGCGCCGAGGCCTCCGATCTGCGGGACCAGCGCGACAAGCTGCTCGACGAGCTGTCCCAGAAGGTCCCGGTGCGGATCGTCGAGGCGAACAACGGCCAGACGAGCGTCTTCCTCGACAGCACGGGCGACCCGCTGCTCGCCGGCGTCTCGATGCGCCAACTGCAGGCGGTCAAGACCGCGGACGGCTTCACGCACGTCTCGATCGACCGCGGCGGCGAGATCACCGACATCTCCGGCGCCCTCGGCGGCGGCGAACTGGGCGGCTACCTGGAGGCGCGGGACACGGACATCGCGTCGTACCGGACGCAGCTCGACACGCTGGCGAGCGTGATCGCCAATCAGTTCAACACCGTGCAGAAGGCGGGGTTCGACCACGCGGGGAACGCCGGCGTCGCGATGTTCGTGCCCGATCCGCCCGGCGCGCACGAGGCGGCGGCGATCCGGATCAACTCCGCGGTCTCGGCGGACCCGAACCTGGTCGCCGCCTCGAGCGCCGCCGGCGAGGCGGGGAACAACTCCAACGCCCTGGCGTTCGTCGCGCTGCGCACGCGGACGCTGGCGTCGCTGGGCGACCAGACGATCAACGGCTACGCGGCGGGCGTGATCGCCGGCGTCGGCACCGACGTCAAGTCGGTCTCGGCCGGGCTCGAGGCGAGCCAGACGATCGTCGACTCGCTCGACCAGCAGCGGTCGGCGATTTCTGGCGTCAGCCTCGACGAAGAGGCCGCCGACCTCGTCCGCTGGCAGCAGGCCTTCCAGGCGTCGGCAAGGTTCTTGCAAATGTCGAATCAGATGATCGACGAAGTCCTGAACGATCTCGCGAGGTAACGGCGATGCGCGTCAGCCAGATGTTCAGCCAGCAGGTCTACCTGAGGACGCTCAAGCAGACGAAGAGCGATCTCGACGCGACGCTGGCCCAGCTGTCGTCGGGGAAGCGGGTGCAGTACGCCTCCGACGATCCGGAAGCGGCGAAGGAGCTGCTCCAGCTCGCCGACGAGACGCAGCAGCTGACGCTGCGCAAGAACGGGATCTCGCAGGCCCGGCCGTGGCTCCAGAACACGGAACAGGCGCTGACCAATCTCAGCACGACGCTGCAGAGCGCCCTCACCTACGGCCTGCAGGGCTCCTCCTCCACGATGCAGCAGGCCGAACGAGACGCGCTGGCGGAGCAGATCGCCGGTCTGCGCTCCCAGGTGAACGGACTGACCAACCTGCAGGTCGCCGGCCACTACATCTTCTCGGGAACCCTGACCGACACGGCGCCGTACGACGCCGCCGGCGTCTATCAGGGAAACGAGACGCAGATCCAGATCCCCGTGGACGACGGCACCACGCCGATCAACCTTCCCGGCGACCAGGTTTTCGGCAATTCGTCGTCCGGCCCGCTCAAGCTGCTCGGCGACCTGGAGACGGCGCTCCGCAGCGGGACCGCCGCCGACGTGCAGGGACTGCTCGACCCGCTGCGCGCCGCGATCTCGAAGAACGCCGCCACGCTGGCCCGGGTCGGCAACTACCGCAAGCAGCTCGAGGACGCGGACGCCCGCATCGACGACCGGATGCTCGAGGTGAAGAGCCGCGCCAACGACATCGGATCGGCGGACATGGCGCAGACGGTGTCCGACGTGGCGAAGTACACTCAGGGGCACGAGGCGACGCTGGCCGCCGGCGCCCGCCTCTACGGCTCGACGTTCTTCGACTATCTCTCCTAGGCTCTGATAGGATGATCGCCGTGACTGGATCCGCCGAACAGGCTCCCCGCACCTCGCCCGGTCCCGAGGCGGCGGCGACGACCGTCGTCCGCTTCCCGGAGGGCGTGCCCGGCTTCGAACAGGTGCGCGCCTTCCAGCTGCTCGAGAACCCGGAGGCGCGGCCGTTCTTCTGGCTGCAGGCCGCGGACCAGGACCAGCCGCGGCTCCTCGTCGTCGATCCGCGCGCCTTCGCCGACGACTATCGGCCGAACTTCACGCGGCACGAGCTGGCCCGGGTCGGGCTCGGCCCCGCCGACGACAAGATCCTCCTCGTCGTCGTGACGCTCCGGCCCGAGGGGCCGACCGCCAACCTCCGCGCCCCGATCGTCGTCAACGCCGTGAAGATGGTCGGCGCCCAGATCATCCTCGAAGAGAGCCATTGGCCGCTTCGCCGTCCGCTGTTCGCGGCGGGCGCGTGACGGCGGGGACAGGGAGGTCCCGATGCTGGTGCTGAGCCGGAAGATCGGACAGTCGTTGATCATCGGCAACGACGTCGTCGTGCGCCTCCTCGAGATCCGCGGCCAGCAGGTGCGGCTGGGAGTCGAGGCGCCGGCCGACGTCTCCGTGGTCCGCGAGGAGCTGCACCGCGTGGTCGCGGCGGCCAACCAGGAAGCCGCGCAGCCGGACGACGGCGCCCTCGCCGCTTTGGCCGCGACCTTGCGCGGCGCGCAGGGAGGGAAGGGAGTCGAGCCTTGAGCGCCGTCGCCCTCGACCTGCTCGACGTCGTCCGCAAGGTCGGCGCCCTGCCGCCGATGCCGCGCGCCGCGGCGCGCGCGCTCGAACTGCTCGACGATCCCGACGCGCCCGCCGAGCGCCTCGGGAAGATCATCGAGACCGATCCTTCGCTGGCCGCGGCGGTGCTGCGGCTCGTCAACTCCGCCTTCTTCGCCCTGCCGCAGCCGGTGGCGTCGATTCCCCGCGCCGTCGTGATGATCGGCTTCGCGCGGCTGCGCACCCTGATCCTCGCCACGTTGACCGCCGGCCTGCGCGACCTCGTGCCGCCGAGCGCCGCCGACGCGCGCGACCGGGTCTGGGAGCACTCGATTTCCTCGGCCCTCGCCGCGCGGAGCCTCGCCGTCGAGTTCGGCTTCGGCTGGGGCGAGGAGGCGTTCGCGGCCGGGCTGCTGCACGACTGCGGCCG
>JAJFTU010000459.1 GCA_021372775.1 bacterium
CCGCCCGGCGCTCTTTTGGCTATCCTTCGCCCGCATTCCGGGAGATCGAACGATGGCGACGACGGCGGACTTCAAGAAGGGGTTCCGGATTCTCGTGGACGGGCAGCCGTGGGCGCTGGTGGAGCACACCATCCAGTCCCCTTCGGCGCGCGGCGGGCAGACGCTGGTCAAGGCCAAGCTGCGCAACCTCATCGACGGCTCGTTCATGGAGAAGGTCTGGAAGGCCGGCGAGTCGTTCGACGAGCCGGACCTCACCTTCCGCGTCGCCTCCTACCTCTACTCCGACAGCGAGGACGCCTACTTCATGGACACCGAGTCGTACGAGCAGTTCCAGCTGCCGCTGGAGAAGCTCGGCGACATGGTCCCCTGGCTGACCGAGAACATGGAGGTCCGCGCGATCCACTTCGGCGGCGAGGTGGCCAACATCGAGCTGCCGAAGGTTGTCGTGGTCGAGGTGCTCGAGACCGAGCCGACGGTGCGCGGCAACACCGCCTCGGGGAAGGTGCTCAAGCGGGCCGTGGTCGCCGGCGGCGTCGAGATCCAGGTGCCGCTCTACCTCGAGACGGGCGAGAAGATCGAGGTCGATCCGCTCGAGCGGCGCTTCATCCGCCGCGCGTAGGTTCCCCGCCGCCTCTTCTCCTTGCCGGCCGCCGGGCCGGCAAGGGATGGTCTCCGCGCCGCCGAGGGGCGCGGCGTGCGCCGACGCGACTCGCGGACGGACGGGCTGTACACGCAGACCGGCGCCGAGCTGGTTCCCGCGGCGCTGGACATCGTCCGCGACGTCGCGTAGAAGATTCCTGCCGGCCGCCGTCGACTTTCAACGGAAGGCGGAGCTTCCCGCCGAGAGAAGACGGCATCGTTGAATCGAACAAGATCGTGGCGCGTGTTTGCGAGTCGAGAAGGTCGCCATGCGCGCGGGCCCGGCCAAGAGGGGGGAACCTCCAGTGCCATGTCGGGGACGCGCTTCCTGCGGGGTTGCGGTTCTGGCGGCGGCTGTCGCGCTCGCGGCGACGGTGTCTTGCTCGGGGCCGAGCGACGCGTCGCTGTTGCGCGTGTTTCACGAGCATCGGGCGGCGTTCGTCGAACTGGCGGACCTGTCCGCCCGACATCCGGAAACGAGGGGGATGACGCCCGATTCCGCGGAGGTGCCCGCTCCGCCCATCGGCGCGCAACCGCGGAATGGCGAAGACTCGACGCCTGTCGTGCCGGGCTGGTCGCCGAAGCGGCAGCAGGAGTTCCGCCGCCTGACCGCCGCGGCGGGAGATCCGCATATGGTCGTCACGCCGGAGGCGGCTCCCGGCTGGACCTCCGATGATCTTCGACGGTTCAGGACGCTCTTCAAAGAGATTGGTCGCCTGACCGATGTTGGTTCCCGCAACGGACATGTGATGTTTGGGCTCTACCGGTCCGTCTTTGGGCCCTCTGTTCGCGAGCGCTGGATTGAGTGGTTGCCGAACGACGACGAGGCGACGCCGCTGGTCGCGGACATCAAGCACGCGGACGTGGATCAGGGGGCGGACGACAGGGGCAGATGGAAGGGATATCGCCGGATCGAGCCCCACTGGTACTTGGTCGGCTACGCATATCGTTGAGGCCCAACCGCCCGCGGCGTGTCGTGGGGCTGCGCCTCGCGCGTCGCCCCGCCGCGCGGCGGGAAAGGGCTGCGTCGCCGACGTCGTGGGGCGCTACTTGGTGCTGCAGGAAAAGCGCTGGGCCATGTCGGACGTCAAGGCGCGCCAAGGCGGCTGGGTTCGGCAGAACGCCTGCGTCGTGCCGATATCGGGCCGGCGGCCGCGAAGTGAGTTCCCTGGATGCCCGCGGGGCCTGCTCTCGGCCCGCGGCGGCCCGCTGCCGCCAGCCGCTTGAGGAAGGCGCCGAGGAATGACGCGTGGCGTGGCAAACAACGCGGAGGCCGAGAGCGGGGTTCGGTATCGAACTAAATACGCCGAATGATCAACCCCATTGAGGTTCCGAACATGGCGATGCGGCGAGAGTTGGTTGGAATCGCGTGTGCGTTTGTCATCGCTACGTGCTTCGCGGCAATTCCGGGATGCCGACCGGATCGCGTCAAGGCCGAGGCGGAGTCACGAGAGTCGAATCGGGCGGATCCGGCCGGTGAGGTTTGCGAACCGTCCGAACAATGGAGGAATCTGGATTCGGGAACGCAGTGTCGGATCCGCCTGCTCGCAGCTCGGTGCACTCCAGCGGACAAGTGCATGATCAAGTGCTACTTGGCGGGTGAACCCCCGATGTGGGTTCCGGAAAGTTTTGCCGGTCCAATTCCAGTAAGTCTTGCCGGTCCTCAAGTCCCGGGGAGAGCCCTGAGACTGTCGCCGCGGAGACGCCCGAGCGTCCG
>JAJFTU010000460.1 GCA_021372775.1 bacterium
CCGATCGATTTCGGCTGGGGCGCGTCGGGAAGGACGTCGCGCCTCGCGCTCGAGGAGCCGGCGGCGAAGGTCCTGCTGCGCCCCGGACGGTTCCGCGCGCTGCTCCGCGAACGGGCGACGCTCGTCCACGCGGCGCGCCCCGCGGCGCTGCCGGTGCCGGTCGTCGTGCCGCGCGCGCTCGTCGGCGCCGGCGAGGCGCGGAGTTCCGCGCGGCGGGAGCGTCTCGCCTCGTGGCTCGCGCCGGGCGGCTGGCCCGGACCGCGCGCCGCGGCGGGCAAGGCCGCGGGGAAGATTCCGCTGGCCGCGCTCGAGGAAGGGAAGGCGCGGCTGCACTTCGACGCGCTGGTCGACGACCGGCGGCTGGTGCTGCTGACGGCGCTCGCCGCGGCGAAGGCCGGGGTCGTCCTCGCGCAGCGCTGCGACCTCACGGGGCTGGAGGTCGCGGACGGCGGCGGCGTCTGGGCCGAGATCCGCGACCGCGTGACCGGCGAGGCGGTCAACGTCCGCGCGCGCGCCGTCGTCAACGCGACCGGCGCCTGGATCGACCACGTGCGCGCCTCGCTCGACGTCGGGCGCGAGAAGCTCTTCCCGCTGGCCCGCGCGGTGCGCGTCGCGATCGAGGATCCGAGCGACGCGGCGGCGCTGCTCGGACGGCGCGACGGCGCGCCGTTCCTCCTCGCGCCGGCGACGCGCGGCACGCTGCTCGCCGCGCCGTTCGAGCCGGCGGCGCAGGGTTCGCGCGAGCGCGCGGCGGAGCGGCTGCTGCGGCTCGCCGCCGACTACTTCGGCGCGCGCCCCGAGCCGCGGGCGGCGTTCGAGGAACTGCGTCCCGCGGTGGAGCGCGCGGCGATGGCGCGCGAGACGGCGCGCGGCGCGCCGTTCTGGTCGGTCGCGGCGGCGGGCGCGCTGCGCGAGCGGCTGACGGCGCGGCGGCTCGCGGAGCGGATCGAGGACGAGCTGGGGCGCTTCGCGGGGCGCGGGGCGCGGGCGCCGCTCGCCGCGTCGGCCGCGGGCGCGAGCCTGAAGCGCGAGCGGCAGGAAGCGCGCGGCGCGGGGCTCGGCGCCGATCAGGCGCGCTGGATGGTCGGGCGCTACGGCGCCGCGTGGCGCGAGGTGGTGACCGAGGCGGGCGGCGCCGAGCCGCTCGCCGACGGCGCGCCGCCGCTGCGCTGCGAGGTCGCGTGGGCGGTGCGCGAGGAAGGGGCGCGGACGCTGTCCGACATCCTGCTGCGCTGGCGCCTGCCGGAGATCGCGCCGTCGCTGGAGATCGAGGAGATCGTGGCGGCCGCCGCGGCCGACGACGCGACCCGCGCGTTCGCGTGGTCGCCGGTGCAGCGCGAGCGCGAACTCGAGCGTTGGCGCCACGAGCGCCGTCTCGCCTACGGCCCCGCCGAAATCGGCTGATCCGCGCCGCCGCCCGCGGCGCGACGCCTCGACGCCTCGACGCCTCGACGCCGACGTTGCGCGACGACGCACTGTACGGGCGGCTGGCGCGCCACGAAGATCGTCTGAACAACGGCGCCGCCACCGCGCCTGCCGCCCCTACCGGAGATCGACGACGCGCGAGGAGGCGTTGCCGGCGGCGTCCACGACGCGCACCGTGGGGCGCTCGCCGGGACGCGGCGCGGGGATCCGCGCCTCCCACGTCGCGGCGACGGCGCCGATCCCCGACGCCGGCGGCGGCAACTCGATGAACGAGCCGTCTCCCGCCGAGATCTCCGCCTTCGCGAGGCGACCGCCCGGGTCGCGCGCCGCGACGACGATGGTCCACCACGTCTCCGACGCGCCGCGATCCACGGCCGGACGACCCGCACCGCGCTCCGCCGACGGACGTCCCGCGCCGCGTTCCGCGGACGCCTTTCCCTTTTCGACTTCAGCGGGCCGCGCCTCGGCCCGCTCGATCGTCGGCGGCGTGTTGTCGATCGCCGACGGCGCGCTCTCCCGCGAGGCCTCGCGCCCTTCGCCGGCCGCGTTGTCGCGCGCGTCGCTCACCGTGACGCGGAAGCGGTAGACGCCGTCCGGCAACGAGCGGCCGTCGAAGCTCCAGTAGTTCGTCTCGACGTCCTCGGCGAGCGTCTTCCAATCCGATTCCTTGCCCGGGCCGCCGTCGTCGCGGCGCCACTCCACCTTCGCGCGCAGCTCGTCGTTGTCGGCGTCGCGCGCCTCCCAGACGATCGTCAGCGCCCCCGGCTCGTAGGCCCGCTTGCCGCGCCACGGCAGCGACGACTCGGCCAGCGCGCGCTCCAGCTCCGGCGTGCGCGGCGGCGCGACGATCGGCACGTCCCCCGAGGCGAACTGCGGCGGCGGCAGCGGCCGCACCGCGACCCCCTGCGGCAGCACCTCGAGCTGCTCGATCTTCGGCGCGCGGTTCGCCGGCCGATGGAGCGCGGCGAAGCCGCCGACCTGCGGCACATAACGTGCCCGCGGCGCGATCTCGATCCGCGCCTGCAGGAAGCGCGCCCGGGGCAGCGGCGCGAAGCCGCCGTCGCGGTCCGGCGGGCCCGCCGCGCCGGGAACGACCGTCCACGGCGTCCAGCCCGGCCCCGGCTCGGCCGTCTCGCCGACCCGCAGCGCGAGCGTCGCCGCGCCGGCGTCCGCCGCCTCGGCGTCGAGCCGCGCGCGGCCGAGCGTGGTCTCGCTCCGCGCGTCGAAGACGTCCGACGTCCAGACCGCGCGTTCGGCCGCCTCCGGCCCGTAGACGATCAGCGCCGCGGGATTGCTCGCCGCGGCGAAGATCCGCCCGCCCGCGGAAGCGAGCGCGGAGAACGAGCGGTAGTCCTTCCGCTCGTCGAAGACGCCCAGCTTCCCCGCGGCGTCGAACCACCAGATCTTCCCGCCGTTCGCCGCGCCGAGCAGCGCGCCGCCCCCCTCCGCGGGGAGGAGCGCGAGCGGCGTCTCGCGGTCGTCGGCCCAGACCTGCTCCGGCGCGTCGTTCGGCGCGATGCGGACCAGCGTGCCGCCGCCCTGCGGCAGCTCCGCCGCCGTCGGCGCCGCGCCTTCCGCCTCCGTCTTCGGCGCCGGCGCGGCCGTCGTCTCCGCGCCCGAGGCGCGCACCGTCACCTCGACGGTCGCGCCGCGCTGGGCCGCGGGACGCGCCGCGGCGGCCGCCTCGGCCTTCGCGGGCGAGCCGGCGAAGGCGGCCCACAACGTGCCGCCCGCGTCCACGGCGAGCGCGACCGTCTCCGGCCGTTCGGCGTCGTAGAGCACGAAGCCGTTCCCCTTGCCGTCGAGCCGCGCGACGAGTCCGTGCGGCGCGGTGCCGGCGTAGAGCGCGCCGTCCGGCCCGAGCGCCAGCGAACGCACGTGATCGTCCGGAGCGGACCAGAGCTCGCGCACGGCGCCGTCGGGAGCGACGCGCAGGACCTTCCCGGGGAGCCCGGTCGCGACCGCGAGCGCGCCGTCGGGCAGCGCGGCGAGCGCCCAGACGTAGACCGCCTGCGGCTCGAGCAGCTTGCGCGCGCCGCCGCGCCCGTCGAGCGCGTAGAGGGCGCCGCGCGGCCCGGTCGCGGCGTAGACCGTTCCGCCGACCCGCGCGAGCGCGAAGAGCTCCGCGCCGGACATTTGCCCCGGGCCGGTCCCGAACGTCGCGAGCGTCGTCGTCGCGCCGTCGGCACCGATCCGCAGCGCGCCGCCCCGCTCGCCGGCGCCGACGATCGCGCCGTCGCCGTCGGCGAGCAGGCTCCAGAGGACCGCCGACGGCGGCCGCGCGGCGACGCGCGCGCGCGGCGCGGGGGCGAGGCGCCCGTCGGGCGTGACGACCATGCCGTCGAGCGACCCGGCGCGCAGCAGGGCGCCGTTCCGCGACCAACTCTGCGTCGAGACGGCCACGGCGGGAAGGGCGGAAGCGAGCAACAGAAGCGCCGCGGCGCAGGCGGCGGAGACGACGGTGCGTTTCATCGGATCGCTCCCTTCCGCGCGGACGCGGGAGTGCGCACGTCTTCAATCGCCTGAACGATCACCAACTGCTCCCTTCCGCGCCGACGCGGGAGCGCGGGGGGGCGCTCTGTCCGCGCCGGCCGTCTCCCGCGCCGTCCCGCGCGGGCGCGCTCATCGCGCGGGTTCGGCCGGCAGGATGTCGAGCGGCGCGTGCGCGGCGTCGAGCGCGGCGCGGTCGAGCGCGCGTTCGGCGCGGGCGAGGACGAGCCAGCGCGCGCGGTACAGCTCGGCCCCTCCGGGGCGCGAGCGGATCAGCAGGTGCGCGCTGTTCGGCAGCGCGGGGAACTCGCGCCCTTCGGCGACGATCCCCTCCGCGGGGCGGAGCAGCGCGCCGTCGAGGCGGTCGTCCGGCGGGTCTTCGCCGAGCGCCGCGAGATAGGTCTCGCCTTCGTCGGCGGTGCGGCGGCGCGCCTCGCCGAGGCTGCCGAGCTCGCCGGCTACCGCGGGGGCGGCGCCGACGACGATGATCGTCCGCCCGGGCGCGGCGTCGCGCGGCACGACGAGCTCCAGCGTCTCGCGGCGCGTGCCGCGGCGCGACGACTCGAGGTCCACGGCGACGCGCACCGTCTCGCCGGGGCGCGCGGCGAGGCGGTCGGGCAGCGCGCGCGCGACGCGCCACGCGTCGTCGCCGGAGCGCGCCTCGACGACGACGTCCACGCGCTGCAGCGCGGGCAGCAGCGTCGGCGGGCGCATCAGCGCGCCGACCTTCCGCAGCAGCTCGAGCGAGAGCGGCTGGTCCTTGGCCGCGAGCGGGCCGGCGACGCCGGAGGCCGCTGAGAGCGGCACGGCGCGGCCGCCCTCGAGCACCGCGGCGCCGGAGAGGCGCAGCGATTCGTCGCGGTCGGCGCCGAGCAGATCGAAGACGGCGATGCGGGAGGCGGTGGCGACGAGGACCGGCGCGAGGAACGGATCGCGGGCGACGAAGAACTGCTTGCGGACGTCGGGGCGTCCGGCGCGGCGCACGGTCACCGAGACCGGCAGCCCCGCGGGGGACGCGCCGAGCTCGCCGGCGATCGCGGTGGCCCGGTCCTGGCGCAGCGCGCCGATCGGATCGCCGATCCGCGCGATCTTGAACGAGCCGAGCGCCGAGGGCACGGTCCAGAGGACGTCGGTCGCGGCGAGCGCGGCCTCGATGCGGCCGGCGCCGAGGAACGGATGACCGAAGGCGAGCAGCGAGTCGCCGTCGCGCCAAGTCACGGTGCCCGAGGCGCCGAGCTTCGCGTCGCCCCAGATCAGCAGCGCGGAGATCATGTC
>JAJFTU010000461.1 GCA_021372775.1 bacterium
GCGGCGCGGGCGCCGGGCGCCGCGGCGTAGACCAGCTCGAACGAGAAGGGCCGCCCGTCCGGCGCGACGAGCCAGCCGCCGGCGCCCGGCGCGAAGCCGGCCGCCGCGAGCAGCCGCCGCGCCTCGAGCGGATCGTAGGGCCACGGCGCCAGCGACGGATCGTGCTCGGGGAGCGGGGCGAGGATCGGGCTCGCCGGAACCTCCGCGTCGCCGCGGAACAGCTCCCGCACGAGCGCCGCGCGGTCGATCGCCAGCGTCAGCGCGCGCCGCGCCCGCGGATCGCCGAAGAGCGGGTGCGGGCGGCGTCGCGCCAGTTCGGCGATCGCCTGCGGGTCGTCGGGACAGTCGCGCTCGCCGCGCTTCGCGCAGTCGGCTTCGCGCGCCGCGCGCGCCTCGGCGTAGGCGGCGGGATCGATCGTGTTCCAGCCGAGGTAGGCGTAGCTCCAGCCGCGTCGGCGCTCGATCCGCACGTCCGGATCGGCGGCGAGGCGCGCCGCGTTCCACGGCGTCAGGCCGTCCGCCACGTCGACGTTCCCCGCGAGCAGCTCGTTCATGCGCGCGGTCGGATCGGGGACGACGCGGAAGTCGATCCGGTCGATGTAGGGGCGGCCGGAGGCGCCTCCCCAGGCCGCGTCGCGCTCCAGCGAAAGAGCGGCGCCCGCGCGCTCGGGACCGACGCGGAACGGGCCGGCGGTGACGAGGCGCGCCACCCAGTCGGCCGTGCGCCACGAATGAAACGACCAGCGGTCGAGCGCGCGCGGGAGGACGTTCCCCTCGAAGGCGTCGAGCAGCGCGTCGGGATCGAACGCCTTGAAGCGGACGACCGCGCGGTCGGGGGCGGGGCAGTCGATCCGCTCGATCCGCTGGCGGAAGCCGGCGCCGCGCCAGCCGATCTCGGGCGACATCTGGGCGCGCAGCGTGAACTGCAGGTCCGCGCAGACGATCGGCGTTCCGTCGCTCCAGCGCCCCGGGCGCAGCGCGACCGAGACCGCGCGGCCGCCGTCGGCGACCTCCCACGCCGCGGCGAGGCCCGGCTCGAGCCCCGGCGCGCCGCCGTCGTCCGGAAGGCGCGGCCGCGCGAGGCGGGGAAGGAGCCGGTCGGCCGCGACCTGCGCTTCGGCGCTCCGCGCGACGAGCGGGTTGAGCGCGTCGATCGGCGCGGCGAGGGCGACGACGAGCCGGCCGCCGCGCCGCGGCGTCCGCGACTCCCGTCCGCCGCGCGCGCAGCCGAGGAACGCCGGCGCGGCCGCGAGCGCCGCGGCGGCGAGGATGCAGGGGAAGAGGCGCGGCCTACGCATCGGGCGGGGCGCCGTTCAGCGGCAGCACGAGGGCGAAGCGCGCGCCGCGTCCCGGCGCGCTGTCCACGTCGATCGTCCCGCCGTGCACGACCGCCGCCTGCAGCGCGATCGGCAGCCCCAGCCCGCTTCCCGTCTCGCGCGTCGTCTCGCCGGTCTCGAAGAGGCGCGGCAGGAGCGCGGGATCGATCCCCGGACCGTCGTCGGCGACCTCGATCCGCACCGCGCGCCGCGGCGTCTCGACGAGCGACCAGCGGACGGCGATCGCGCCGCCTCCCTCGACCGCGGCGAGCGCGTTGTCCACGAGGTTCACCACCGCGCGCCGCAGCAGGCGCGGGTCGCCGCGGAACTCGGGCAGTTCGCGCGGTCCGTCGAGCGTCACCGAGACGCCGGGCGGGGGCGCGAGCGAGTACGGCGCGAGCCACTCCTCGAGGGCGCGCGGCAGGTCGAGCGGCTCGGGGCGGACGTCGAGCAGCCGCGCGTAGTCGGAGAACTCGCGCGCCGTGTCGCGCAGCACGCGGACCTGGTCGGCGACCGTGGCGAGGGCGCGGTCGAGGACGCGCGGCAGGTCCGGATCGCGCTCCTCGATCAGCCGCCGCACGTGCTCGACGACGAGGCTCACCGGCGTCAGCGGGTTCTTGATCTCGTGCGCGATTCGCCGCGCCATCTCGGCCCAGGCGACGAGCCGCTCCGAGCGCAGCGCGTCGGTGAGGTCCTCGACGACGACGAGCCGCGTCGGCGTTCCTTCGACGAGCCCCGGCAGGTCGAGCGCCGAGACGCGGAACCGCTTCGGCTCGCCCGAATCGGCCCCCTCGATCGTCTCGTCCCCTTCGCTCCGTCCGGCGGCGAGGCGGCTCGCGGCGGCGCGCAGCGGATCGCCCGCGTCCGGCAGCGGCCGGCCGGCTTCGGCGCCGAGCAGGTCCGCCGCCCGCGGGTTGGCGAGCTGCACGCGGCCGTCGGGCAGGACCGCGGCCACGGCGACGGGCAGCGCGGCGACGAGCCCTTCGATCGCCGCGCGCCGTTCCTCCAGCAGCCGGCGCTGACGTTCGAGGCTCGTGGCCATCGAGCCGAAGGCGCGGCCGAGCGCGCGCGTTTCCTCGTAGCCGGTGCGCGGCGCGCGCGCGGCGAAGTCGCCCCCCGCGATGCGGCTCGCCGCGCGCTCGAGCTCGGTGAGCGGCGAGACGAGGCGGCGCGTCGCCGCGGCGACGAGCAGGCCGGCGAGCAGCACCAGCGTCGCCGCGCTGACGAGGAGCGCGCGGTCCACCGCGGCGAGCGTCTGCTCGGCGCGCCGCCCGGCGCGGACGAGCGGGATCGAGACCGCCGCGGTCTCCCCTTCGCGCCAGCGGAACGGGCCGTGGGCGACCGCCGTGTCGGCGGCGCCGCCGTCCTCGCCGCGCTGGTCCACGTGCAGCGGCGCGCGCGAGACGGCGATCGCGCGCCACGTCGCGCCGTCCATCCGCTCCGGCCAGAGTCCGGCGCGGACGAGATCGGGGCGGCTCGTCGCCGCGAGCTCGCCGCCGCGCCAGACGAAGAGATCGTCGCCGACCGTGCGGGCGGCCCAGCGGGCGACGTCGTCGTCGAGCGTCCGCGCCGCGCCGCCGAGCGTGAGGTAGTCCTCGAGCAGCCGCCGCGCGACCTCCGCGTCGCGGGCCCCGGCGCCGTTGACCTCGTGGCTGATCTCGCGCGCGGCGAGGATTCGGCCGCCGATCCCGGTCGCCGCGAGCGGCAGCAGGCCGACGCCGACGAGGAAGACGGTGACCTGCAGCCGGAACTGCCGGATCAGCCGGCGCAGGAAGGCGGCGAGGCCGCGGCGCGCGGCGCGCGGATCGCAGGCCAGCGCCGCCGCGGCGCCGCAGAGGAGCGCCGCGAGCGCCGCCGCCGCGGCGCGGTCCACGATCAGCGCGGCGTTGGCCAGCGGCCCCGGAAGATCGAAGGCCAGCGAGACGACGCCGTCCGGATCCGGAATGTCGTAGACCTGCGCCGAGCCGTTCTCGAGCGACGCGGTGCGCCACGAGGGGACGCGCGGCGGGATCGGCGGAGGCGAGGGGTTCACCCCCAGGTCGGACGCGGCGAGCCAACCTTCGCGGTCGTACCAGGCGAGGTGCGGCGAGAAGTACGGCGAGCGCGGCGCGGCGGAGGCGGGGAGGGGCGCGTAGCTCGAGAAGTTCCGCGCGCGTCCCGGCAGGTTGTGGGGATCGTCGAGGACCGCCGCGAGCCACGCGCCGCCGTCCGGCAGCGGGAGCTCGGCGACGATCAGCCGCGAGGCGCCGCCGAGGAAGCGCAGCGTCGCCGGGCCGATCGAGGGGCGGCCCGAAGAGTCGCGGCGCGGCGTCGGCTGGACCGGCGGCAGGCCGGAAAGGAACGAGTCCACGAGCGCGCCGCCCGGCCCGTACTTCCAGACGCCGGCCGCCAAGCCTTGCCGTCCCAGCGGCGAGTTCCACCAGAGGTCGATCGCGTCCCGCTCGGGCACCAGTTCCCCGGGCGCGCTGGGGGGCGCGGCCAGCCGCAGCGTCTCCTTGAGGTCCGCCTCCCAGTGGGCGCGCCGCGTTTCCAGCGCTGGGCGGAAGTCCCGTTCCGCGATCCGCCGCGCGGCGCGCGGGACGGCGGCGGTCTGCGCCGCGCCGGCGAGCGCGCCGCCGAGCGCCGCGCCCCAGCAGAGCGCGTACGGCAGCCGCGGGAAGAGGGCCCGCACCGCGGGGATCGCGCCGGCCACGACGGGGGCGGCGAGGGCGAGCGCGAAGAGCGCGCCGCGGAGCCAGCCGCCGCGCGGAATGAGGATCTCGGCGGGCGCGAGCCCGAACGCCTCGACGAGCCGCGCGGCGAGCGCGGCGCCGAGGAGCGCGAGCGCCGCGCCGCCGATCGCCGCGGCGAGGCGCGCGAACGGCCAGCGCGGAACGCCGGGGCGGGCGTCCCAGCGGCCGCGGCGGGCGAGGATCGCGAGGACGGCGGCGAGCGCGGCGCCGCTCAGCGCGGCGTCGAACGGCGTGTCGCCGAGGCCGCGCAGCCACGGCGGCCAGCCGGAGAGCGAGGCGGCCCACGGCGCCGGATCGGCGAGTTGGTTCCATGCGCCGAGGGCGGGGCGCAGCGCCAGAAGCGCGACGCGCGCGGCGACGACGGCGGAGGCCGGCGGGAACGAGGCTCCGGCGGCGAGGACGAGGGCCGCGGCGGCGAAGAGCGCCGCGGCGAGCGCCCGCCGCAGGGCGTCGCGCCGCTGCCCGGCGAGCGCGGCGCCGTCCACGCCGAGACTGGCGAGGGCGGCGGGGACGCGGCCGGTCATCAGCGGGCAGAGCGACCAGAGGGCCGGCCCGCGGCCGGTCGGCACGTCCACCGCCCGCGAGAACGGCGCGCGCAGCCCCTCGCCGAGCGCCTCCCAACGGACGAGGACGCGCGCCCCCCGCGGCAGCCCCGCGGCGAGGAACCCCGCCGCGGGCTCGGTCGGCAGCGGGCGCTCGGCGACGACGATCAGGCGTTCCGGCCCCGGCGCGCGGGCGGCGCGGAGAAAGCGCAGCGCGAGGCCGCGGCGCAGGACCAGCGTGGCCTCGCCCGAAGCGAGCCGTTCGAGCAGCGCGGTCCGCTCGTCCCCCAGCGGCGTCGTCCAGCCCGACCAGGCGATCGCCGACGCGCCGTCGGCGGAGAGCAGGGCGACGCCGGCGCGCGGCCCGAGGGCGCGGGCGCGCCGCTCGATCCACGCCAGATCGCTGCCCGCCGGCGGCGGGGCGGCGACCGCGGCGCGCGTCTCGTCGAGGAAGGTCCGCCAGCGCGCTTCGAGGGAACGGGAGGCGGCGGCGAGGACGTCCGGCGCGGTGGGCGTGGGAATGAAGAACGGAACGGCGACCAGCGGCAGGACGAGCGCGGCGACGGCGACGGCGACGCGGCGTTCGGCGCGCGGGGCCTGCCCGGCGCGGAGGGCGAGGACGAGGGCCGCGGCCGCGGCGACGAGCGCCGCGATCGGCGCGGCCGGCCCCGGCGCGGCGGCGAGCGCCGCGGCGAGGAGCGCGACCCACGACGGCCGCGCCGCGCGCGCCGCCGCTCTCTTGATCGCCGTGGCCATCGGGACCGCATCATAGCCTGTCCGAAGGGCGCGGGAGAGGAAGAGGACGACCGATGCGCGCCGCCGCTCCCTTCCGGCTCGACAGGTCGCCGCGCGGCCGACGAGAGGCATCCGATTCCGCGCGCGGGGCTCGACGCAAGACTCGACGACAGCAGCCTCGCGACCTGACCACTGGTTCGGCGCGCGGGGCTCGACGGCGGCGTCCCGCGTCGCGCCGAGGCCCGCGGCCGGCGCGGTCGTTGTAGGCTTGGCCGATGGACGAACGACTGCACGCTCCGCGACCCGCCGGGCGGCGCCGCCGCGCGCTGCGGACGGCGGCGCTCGTCGCGTGCGCGGCGGCGGCGGCGCTCGTCGTCGCCGGGTGGTTCGCGCGCGACGTGCCGCGCCGCGCGGTCGAGCGCGCCCTCGCGGAACGGCTGCAGGCCGACGTCCGCGTCGGCGGGCTGCGGATCGCCGGTCGGCGCGCGGTCGAGCTGCGCGGCGTCGAAGTCCGGCGGATGGCCGGGCAGCCGTTCCTCGAGTCGCTGCGGATCGATTCGCTGCGCTGCGAAGGGGGACTGCTCGACCAGGCGAACGCCCGCTTCGAGCGCCTCGCGGCGCGCGGCGTCGAGGTGCGGCTGGCGCGGCTCGATCCGCCTCCTCCTCCGCCGCAGGGACCGCCTCCCGCGGCCAAGGCGGCGCTGGTCGAACTCGACGACGGCGCGATCGTCCTGGTCGGTCCCAAGGGGGAGCGGCGCGCGACGTTCGGCGCGCACTTCGACGATTACGGCGGTCCGAACGCGTCGGGGGCGATCGCGCTGCGCGCGGCGTCGCTCGACGCGGCGGACGTCGCGGCGTTGGTCCCGGCGCGGCCCGCGGCCGCGGGCTGGAACGCGACGCTCGAAGAGATCGAGATCGAGGCGCGGATCGGCCAAGGGATGCGCCGCGTCGATCTCGACGCCGCGGCGCGGTGCGGACTGAACGGCCCGAGCGGGTCCGCGTCGTTGGGACGGCTGCGCCTTGTCGGAGAACTCGAGGCGACGCCGCAAGGGGAGGCGCGCGCTTCGTTCGAGCTGCGTCCGGACGACGCGGCGGGCGGGGCCGCCGGCCGCGCGCTCTTCGGCGCCGTCTCGGGGAGCGCCGAACTGGCCGCCGACGGAACGCCGCGACGCCTCGCCGCGCGCGTCGCGCGGATCGACCTCGGCGCCCTGCTGGACGACGCGCGCCGTCTCGCGCCCGGCGCCGCGCCGGACGACGCGGCCGCGGAGGGATCGCTCGACGTCGATCTCGCCCTCGCCGACGGCGGACCCGCGACATGGCGCGCCGTTCTGCGCGCCGACGCGGCGCGCGCCGCGGGGGTCCGCGTGTCGGGGCTCGCGCTCGACGGATCGGGGACGTTTCCCGCGCGCGGCGTCGGCCTCGCGACGTGGCGCGCCGCGCTGCGCGCCGACGACGCGCGGGCCTTCGGCGGCCGCGCGGCGGGGATCGCGTTCGACGGCGCGGGCGACCTGTCGCCGTCCTCGCCGCTCGCCGGCGGCGCGCTCGACGCGACGCTCTCGGTCGCGGCGCTCGACCTGCCGCCCGCGACGCCCGCCGCGGGCTCGCGCGCGTCGTCGTCGCTCGCGCCGGCGGGCGCGACGTTCCGCGGCCGCTGGTCGCGCGACGGCCTCGACGGGTCCGCGACGCTGACGTCGGCGGCGCTCGGCGCCGCGCGCGCCCTAGGGCGGATCCCGTGGGACGCGCGCAACGGCGACGCCCGCGCTTCGTGGTCGTGGACCGGCGCGCGTCTCGAACGGCTCGTCGAGGCGGCCCGCGCGTTCGGCGCGCCGGCGCCGGTCGGCCTCGAACTGCGCGGCGGCGCGCGCGCGAAGGGAACGATCGCCGGCCCGCCCGCGGCGCCGCGCGGCGAACTGCGGATCGACCTCGCCGACTGGCGCGCGTCGTACGAAGGGCGCGCGGCCGCCGGCGCGGCGCTCGTCGCGTCGTGCCGCTTCGACGTCGGCGCGCGCCGCCTGACCGACGGCGTCGTCGAGACGCGCGGCTCGCTCGACGCGCCGCCGCTCGCGCCGCGCGGCTTCTCGTTCCGCCTCGGCGGCGTCGAGGCGTCGGCCGCGCCCGAGGCGGCCGCGCGGAACGCCGCGGCGCCCGCCCTCGCGTCGTTCGCGGCGCGCGCGCCGGAGATCGCGTTCGCGTTCGACGAGCTGTTGAGCGCGCGCGGCGAGGCTTCGTGGGACGGCGCGGGCGGGAAGGCGCGGTTGGCGCTCGAAGGGATCGACGCCGCGCGCTGGCGCGAGGCGGCGCGGCCCCTCGCCGACCCGCTCCCCGACTGGGGCGTGAAGGGAACGCTCTCGGCGGATCTCGCCGCGGCGCTCGACGACGCGGGGACGTGGCGCGTCTCCGGGCCGCTGCGCGCGGCGGGCCTCGGCCTCTCCTCGGCCGACGGCGCGGAGGCCGTCGAGGGCTTCGACGGGACGATCGACGTCGCGGCGCGGGGGCGCCTCGCCGCCGGCGCGCCGCTCTTCGACGAGGCGACGTTCGAGGCGCGCCTCGGCGGCTTCCAGCTCCTCTGGGGCGCCGTCTTCGGCGACTACTCGAACGGCGCGAGCCGTTGGCGCGGCCGCGTGGCGCCCGCCGCCGGCGGGGGGCTCGCGGCGCACGTCGAGGGGACGGCGATGGGGGAGACCGCGCTGACGGCCGACGGCGCCTTCGGCGGCGCCGCGCCGCCGTCGTTCTCGCTGCGCCTCGACGCGCCGCGGCTCGACGCCGCCTATCCCGCGTTCGTCTCCGGACCGCTCGCCGATCCGTTGCCGAAGCTCGCCGCGCTGCGCCTCGGCGGCGCGGCGCGGCTCGAAGCGCGCGGCGCGCTCGGCGCCTCGCCGGCCGTCGCCGGACGGCTCGCCCTCGACGACGTCGTCGTCGAGGACGGCGAGACGCTCGACGCCGCCTTCTCGCTCGACCTGCCGTTCGACCTGCGCTTCGCCGCGGGCGGCCTCGCCGCGGACGGCCCGCGCCTCGCCGGGCGGCTCGCCGTGCGCCGCTTCGCCGCGGGCGGGCTTGCGGCGCCGCCGTTCGACGCGCCGTTCTCCGTCCAAGCCGACACGATCGCGTTCGAGCGGCCGCTGCGGCTCGAACTCCTCGGCGGCGCGATCGAATTGGGCGCCGCCCGTTTCGCCGACCTCGGGCGCCCGACGCGCCGCCTCGAAACGTCGTTGGCGATCGAGGGGCTCGACCTCGGCCGCGCGGCGAAGACGTTCGGGCTCCCGGCGGTCGAAGGGCGTCTCGACGCCAAGTTCCCGCGCCTCGCGCTGCGCTCCGACGCCTTCGAAGTGGACGGCGGCGGCGCGGCCCGGCTCTTCGGCGGCACGATCGCCTTCGGCGACGTCTCCGGACGCGACGCGCTCGGCCGCTATCCCAAGATCCGCTTCTCGGTCCGCTTCGAGGAGATCGATCTCGGGCAGTTGACGCGCGCGCTCGACTTCGGCGAGATGAACGGCCTCGTCTCCGGCTACGCCAAGGACGTCGACCTCTTCGCCGGCGTGCCGACCGGCTTCGACGCGGAACTGCGCACGGTCGTCAAGCGCGGCGTCTCCCGCACGATCACCGTCAAGGCGATCAAGAACGTCACGGTGATCGGCTCCGGCGGCTCGCCGACCGTCTTCGACCGCGGGCTGCAGCGCTTCTTCAGCCGCTACACCTATTCCGCGCTCGGCGTGCACATGCGCCTCGCCGACGACCTGTTCGAGCTCCAGGGGCTCGAGCGGCGCGGCGCGAAGGAGCTCTTCCTCAAGGGGCGGCTGCCGCTGCCGATCGACATCGTCAACGGCGCGCCGGGCCGGAAGATCTCGTTCCGCGGAATGATGGACCGCCTGCGCGCCGTCGACTGGGGCGGCGCCAAGGCGACGGGCGGGAAGTGAGCGCCGCGCCGTCCGGCGCGCGCGCCATCCGGGTTAGACTCTGCTCCGCGAAGGAGGACTCGCCGATGAAGCGTCGCTGGATCTTTGCCGTCGCCGCCGCCGCCCTGACCGCGCTGGCGTGCGTGACGATCAACATCACCTTCCCCGAAGCCGCGATCAAGGATCTCTCGAAGCAGATCGAGGACGAGATCGCGAAGCAGGCGAAGCAGAAGGAAGCCCGGCCGCCGGCCGAGAAGAAGGAAGAGCCGGCGCCGGCCAAGAGCCCCTCCGCGGGGCCGTCGGCCGGCCTGCTCGACGAACTGCTCGGCGTCGCCTACGCCGCCGACGTGCCGAGCCCCGGGGTGACCAACCCCGCGATCCGCCGGATCATCGACGCCCGCGCCGCGCGCGCCGGCGAACTCGAGAAGTACAAGGACATGGGGGCGGTCGGCGAGAACAACAAGGGGCTGCTCGAAGTCCGCGCCCTCGACGCCGTCGCCGATCTCCGCGCCCGCGCCGCGCTGCAGAAGCTCGTGCGCGAGGAAAACGCCGACCGCGAGGAGCTGTACAAGGAGATCGCGGTGGCGCAGGGGGTGCAGCTCTCCGAACTGCCGAAGATCCGCGCCACCTACGCCGCGACGCTGCGCGAGAACGCCAAGCCGGGACAGTGGATCCAGCTGCCCGACGGCGCCTGGAAGCGCAAGTAGCGGCGCCGCCTTGGGCGAGCCGCTCGCGCTCCTCGCCGTGGACGCCGCCGAAGGCGACGTCGACGAGGTCGTGCGCGCGTTCGCGGCGTCCGGCTTCGACGTCGCCGTGGCCCGCGCCTCCACCCCGTCGGAGTTCGAGGCGGCGCTGGGACGCGGGCCGTGGGACGTCGTCGTCTCGGAATGGCGGCTCGACGGCTTCTCGGCGCTCGCCGCGCTCAAGCGGATGGAGCGGGCGCGCGCCGAGGCGCCGCTGATCGTCTACAGCCGCGAGGGCGGGGAGCGCAACGTCGTCGCCGCCCTCAAGGCGGGCGCCGTCGACTACATCCTCAAAGGGGATCCGCAGGCGCTGGCCGCGGCCGCGGCCCGCGAACTGCGCGCCGCGGCGGAGCGGCGCCGCGCGCGCCGGCGGGCCGACGCGCAGGCGCGCGTGGCGCGGGCCCTCGATCAGGCGAGCGAAGGCGCGGCGCTTTGCGGGCGCGACGGCGCGATGCAGTGGCTCAACCCGGAGTTCGAGCGGATCTTCCGCCGCCCCGCGGTGGACTTTCTCGGGCGCGACCTCGCGGTGCTGCGCAACGGCGGGCCGCAGGCCGACGTCCACGCCGAGCTCCTGCGGGCCGCGCGCCGCGGCCAGATCTGGCGCGGGCGGCTCGTCGAAAAGCGCGGCGACGGCAAGCTGGTGGACGTCGCGCTGTCGCTCACGCCGGTGCGCGACGAAGACGGCGAGACCGTCGGTTTCCTGCTGCTGGTCCGCGACGTGACCGTCGAGGCCGAGCACGAGGCGAAACGGCGCCAGCACGAGAAGATGGACGCCGTGGGCCGGCTCGCCGGCGGCGTGGCGCACGACTTCAACAACCTGCTGCAGGCGGTCCAGGGAACCACCGAGGTGCTCAAGCTCGAGCCGGAGCGGGTCGCCGGGATCGAGAGCCGCCTCGACGAACTGGAGCGCTGCGTGCGGCGCGGCGGGCAGCTGACCAAGCAGCTCCTGCTCTTCGCGCGGCGCGAGGCGGGACGCCCGGAGCAGACCGACCTCAACGAGGCGATCCGCGACGGCCAGCGCTCGATGCAGCGCGTGCTCGGCGACAAGGCGCGCCTCGCGGTGGAGCTGTCGGCGGAACGGCTGTTGACGAAGGTGGACCGCGCGCAGCTCGAGCAGGTTCTGCTGAGCCTCGTCGTGAACGCGGGGGACGCGATGCCCGACGGCGGCGAGGTGAAGATCCTCTCCGGCCGCGGCCCCGGCGAATGGGTCTGGTTCGCCGTCGCCGACACCGGGCTCGGCATCCGGCGCGAGATGCGCGACCGGATCTTCGATCCGTTCTTCACGACCAAGGGGGCCAACCGCGGCGGGGGACTGGGGCTTTCGGTCGTGCACGGCATCGTGACGCAGCACGGCGGGCGGGTCGAGGTGGAGTCGGACATCGGCCTCGGGACGGTTTTCCGGGTTCTGCTGCCGCGCCTCGCCGCTCCGTCCTTCCCCGAGCTGAACGAGCAGGAAGGGGGCGCCCGCGGGACGCCGGTGCGCGGGGCGGGGGAACGGCTTCTCGTCGTCGAGGACGAGGCGGGGGCGCGCGCCTCGCTGGAGGCTGTCCTCGGCGCTCTCGGCTACGCGGTGAAGGTCGTGGGGAGCAGCGAGGAGGCGCTCGCGCTGCCGCCGGAACCGCCGTTCGAGCTGCTGCTGACGGACGTGCTGCTTCCCGGCATCTCCGGGCTCCATCTGGCGAAACGGCTGCGGGACCGCTGGCCGGGAATCAAGGTCGTCGTGATGTCCGGGTTCTCCGAGGACGTCATGCGCCTCCGGGCGACGCGGCAGGAGCCGGGCCGGTTCCTGCAGAAACCGTTCGACATGACCACGCTGTCCCACGAAATTCGGCAGGCGCTCGACGAAGACCGTACGCCGCCGCCAACTCCGGATTGTAAATAGCTGACGAATTGGAAGATAATGCGCCGGTCGCGGCCTCGTCCGCAGGGGGGACGGCGCCGCCGGCCAGTAAGTTGTTTCAACGGCGTCGAGGGGTTAGCTTCTCTTGGGGAACTGTCGCCCGCTGGAGGGTTCAGCTTTGAGCAGCGTCGTGCTGGTGATCGACTTCGAACCGCGCTCGGCCGCGAACACCAAGACCTTTCTCGAGGGGAAAGGGTGCGAGGTGGTCGTCGCGGGGACCACGAAGGAACTCGAAGCCTTCGTCGCCAAGGAAACGCCGGCTCTGGTGATTTTGGAGCCGATGCTTCCGGGGCTGGACGGCTTCCGGTTCATCCGGCAGCTCAAGGGGAACAAGAAGGACGGCAAGGCCCCGGTGGTCATCGCCGCCTCGCGCATCTTCAAGGGACAGCGCTACAAGGCGATGGCCCGCGAAGCCGGCGCGGACTTGGTCCTCGAGCGTCCGCAGGACGATCCGGTGCTCCTGGCCGCCGTCGAGAAGACGGCGGGCGAGGCGCCGGCCCCGGCCGCCGCGGCCAAGCCGATGCAGGGTGGGGCGACCTTCCCGGTCGACATCCCGCCGTCGGCGGCGCCCGTCCCGGCGAACGAGCCGGAACTGGACAAGCTGGTCGATCAGATGTTCGACGCCTGCTTCGAGAGCGGCCCCGTTCCGGTGCAGCCGGCCGTCGCCAAGCCGGCCGCCGTCGCCGCTCCCGCCGCGGCCCACGCTCCGGCCGCCGCGGCCGTCGCCGTCGCCGAGCCGGCCCCGCAGGCCGCCGCCGCGCCCGTCGCCGTCGCCGCGCCCGCCCCGCAGGCCGCCGCCGCGCCCGCTCCGCAGGCCGTCGCCGCGCCCGCTCCGAAGCCGCAGCCGGTCGCGCCCGCCCCGAAGCCCGCCGCCCCCGCGCCCAAGCCGGAGCCGGTCGCTTCCGCGCCCAAGCCGGTCGCCGCGGCGCCGAAGCCCGAACCCGTCGCCCCGAAGCCGGCCGCGAAGCCGGTCTCGCCGGCGGCGACGGTCAAGATGCCCGCGCCCGCCGCCGAGGCGCCGAAGCCGGCCGAGGACTTCTCGCCGCGGTTCTCCGGGATGCTGGAGGCCTCCGAAAAGAAGCCGCTCAACCCGATGATCAAGAAGTACGGCATTCCCGCCGGCGCCGGACTGGCGGCCGTGATCATCATCGCGGCTCTCGTCATGGGCGGCGGGAAGAAGTCCGCCCCGGCCGCGCCGGCCGAGTCCGCGCCGGCCGCGCCGACGGCGGCGACTCCCGCCCCG
>JAJFTU010000462.1 GCA_021372775.1 bacterium
CGAAACGCGGGATCCCGCGGGAATCGCGTCGGGCGATTGGGGGTACTCTTCGGGGAGCGCGCGGCGTCGCCGCGCGGCGCCTTCGAGGAGACAACCCGTGCACCGAACGACGCGGTTCCTGTTGTCCGTTCTCGCCTTCGCGTCCGCCGCCGCCTTGCCGGCCGCCGCGGACGGCCCGTCCCCCGAGGGACGGCTGCTGCGGTTCCCGGACATCCACGGCGACGTCGTCGTCTTCGTCCACGGCGGCGACATCTGGCGCGCCCCCGCGGCGGGGGGCGAGGCGCGCCGCCTGACCTCCCATCCCGGCCAGGAGCTCTTCCCGAAGATCTCCCCCGACGGCAAGTGGATCGCCTACAGCGCCGAGTACACCGGCACGAGGCAGGTCTACGTCATGCCGATCGAAGGAGGCGAGCCGCGCCAACTGACCTTCCGCAACGACGTCGGGCCGATGCCGCCGCGCGGCGGATACGACGACTGGATCCTCGGCTGGACGCACGACGGCAAGATCCTCGTCCGGATGAACCGCACCCCGTGGGGGGAGCGGATGGGACGGTACTTCCTCGTCGATCCCAAGGGCGGCCTCGAGACGCCGCTGGCGCCGCAGCACGGCGGCGGCGCCTCCCTCTCGCCCGACGGCGCGAAGCTGGCCTTCACCCCGATCGACCGCGAGTTCCGCACCTGGAAGCGGACGCGGGGCGGGCGGGCGCAGGACATCTGGATCTACGACTTCAAGGCCCGCCGCTCGGAACGGATCACCGACTACCCCGGCTCCGACAACTTCCCGATGTGGGCCGGCGACACGATCTACTTCGCCTCCGACCGCTCGCGGACGATCAACCTCTTCGCCTACGACCTCAAGACGAAGGCCGTCCGGCAGCTGACCCGCTTCGACGAGTACGACGTCCTCTGGCCGAGCCTCGGTCCGGGTTCGATCGTCTTCATGAACGGCGGCTGGCTCTACAAGTTCGACCTCGCCTCGGAGAAGACGGAGAAGATCGACGTGCGGCTCGGCGCCGAGGCGCCGCTGGAGACGCCGCGCTTCGTCGCCGTCGCCAAGAACATCGCCGCCGCGTCGCTCTCGCCGAGCGGCGCGCGCGTCGTCTTCGAGGCGCGCGGCGACCTGTTCAGCGTGCCGGCGAAGGACGGCGCGACGCGCAACCTCACCGGCACGCAGGGCGTGCGGGAACGCGACCCGGCCTGGTCCCCCGACGGCAAGTCGATCGCCTACGTCTCCGACGCGAGCGGCGAGGCGGAGATCTACGTCCGGCCGCAGGACGGCTCGGCCCCGGCGCGGCGCCTGACGAGCGACGGCGCGCCGTGGAAGTTCGCGCCGGTCTGGAGCCCCGACGGCAAGAAGATCGCCTACGGCGACAAGGCCCGGCGCCTGCGCGTGCTCGACGTCGCTTCCGGCGCGGTCGTGGACGTCGACCGCGGCGACCAGGACGACCTCGACGAGTACCGCTGGTCCCCCGACGGCCGCTGGCTGCTCTACGCCAAGAACCACCCGAACGGCCTGCCCGGCTTCGCCGTCTGGCCGGCGGCGGGCGGCAAGAGCGCGACGCTCGGCGACGGGGCGACGGCCGACTTCAACCCCGTCTGGAGCGCCGACGGAAAGTACCTCTTCTTCCTCTCCAACCGCGACTTTCACCGCGCGCAGAGCTCGTTCGAGTTCGACTTCGTCTACGACCGCGCGACGCGCGTCTTCGCCGCGGCGCTCGATCCGGCCGCGCCGCCGCTCTTCCCGCCGAAGAGCGACGAGGAGCGCGGCCCGGCGGAGGCGAAGAAGGACGACGCGGCGAAGAACGGCGGCGCGGAGAAGGAGGCGCCGGCGCCGGAGACGAAGGTCGTCGCCGACGGCTTCGCGGCGCGCGTCGTCGCGCTGCCCGGCGTCGCCGCCGGGGACTACGGCCCGCTCGCCGCCGCGTCCGGCGCCGTCTTCTACGTGCGGCGCGGCGAGAACGGCGGCGCGCTCTACCGCTACGACCTCAAGGAGCGCAAGGAAGAGAAGGTCCTCGACGGCGCGTCGAACTTCCAGCTCTCCGCCGACGGCAAGAAGCTGCTCTACCGCAGCGGCCAGAGCTTCGGCGTCGCCGACGCGCGGGCCGGGCTGCGCCCGGACGAGGGCCGGCTCGACCTCTCCGGCCTGCGGATGAAGCTCGACCCGCGCGCCGAGCAGCGGCAGATCTTCGACGAAGCGTGGCGCGTCTTCCGCGATTGGTTCTACGACCCGGCGATGCACGGCGCCGACTGGCGGAAGGTGAAGGAACGCTACGCGGCGCTGCTGCCGTTCGTCGACCACCGCGCGGAGCTCGACTGGCTGATGGGGGAGATGGTCGGCGAACTCGAGGCCGGCCACACCTACATCTCGGAAGGGGACCGGCCGGAGACGCCGCGCGTCGAAGGCGGCCTGCTCGGCTGCGACCTCGCGCCGGATCTTTCCGGCCGCTTCCGCGTGGCGCGCGTGCTGCAGGGCGAGAACTGGGACGAGGCGTACCGCTCGCCGCTCACCGAGGCCGGCTCGGAGGTGCGGGAAGGGGAGTACCTGCTGGCGATCGACGGCGTCGAACTGACGACGCGGGACAATCCGTTCCGGCCGCTCGAAGGGAAGGCCGGCCAGCTCGTCGCGCTGACGGTCGGCCCGAAGCCGGGCTTCGAAGGCTCGCGCAAGGTCGTGGTGCGCACGATCGCCGACGAAGGGGAGCTGCGGTACATCGACTGGGTCAAGAACCGCGCGGCGCTCGTGGACAGGCTCTCCGGCGGCAAGGTGGGGTACATCCACCTGCCGGACACCGCGGAAGCGGGGAACCGGATGCTGCAGAAGCTCTTCTATCCGCAGACGCGCAAGCCGGCGCTGATCGTGGACGACCGCTACAACGGCGGCGGGTTCATCCCGGTGCGGATCGTGGAGTACCTCTCGCGGCGCACGATCGCCTACTGGGCGCGCCGCGACGTCGAGAGCATGCGCTCGCCGGCGTTCGCCCACGACGGGCCGAAGGCGATGCTGATCAACGGCTACTCGTCGTCGGGCGGGGACGCGCTGCCGTACTGGTTCAAGACGCTGAAGCTCGGACCGCTGGTCGGGACCCGCACCTGGGGCGGCCTGATCGGCCTTTCCGGCACGCCGCGCTTCGTGGACGGCGGCGCGGCGGAGGTCCCGGCGTTCCGAATCTACGACGCGACGGGGAAGTGGGTGGTGGAGAACGAAGGCGTGTCGCCGGACGTCGAGGTGTTCGACCTGCCGGAGAACTTCGACGAGACGCACGACGCGTCGATCGAGAAGGCGGTCGAGCTGCTGCTCAAGGAGCTGGCTTCCCGTCCCGCCCCCGAGCCGCCGCGCCCCTCTCCGCCCCGGCATCAATAAATACGCCCGTACGGGCGGCCGGCGCGGTCGAATCTTGAGCCGGGACGCGGTGGTCGGGGCGCGCCAGCCTCCCCTACCGGGCGCCCACCGAGGCGGCCGTGCCGAGCAGGTACTTGAGGTCCTCGTCGCGCCAGGTGATGCCGCCGCCGATCAGGTAGGAGCGACGATCCTTGTAGAGCGGATCGTCGTACCCCGCGAAGGCGTAGAGGTTCTTCGTCACCATGAAGCGGGTCTCGAACCGCAGGTGCGGCGTCCGCTTGTCGTCCTTGTCCTTGCGGCTGAAGTTGAACGCGTCGAGCGACATCCCGACCTTGTCCTTGTACAGCGACTGGTCCACCCCGACGCCCCCCTCCGACTCGAACAGCCCGGCGCGCACGACCGTCGTCGGCTGCAGCTTGTACCCGAACTGGGCGTTGAAGGTGAAGTCGTTCGTCGTCTTGCTCGTCCGCTGCGTGTAGGTGATCGGCGGCTGGCCGTTGTCGGAGTAGACGACCGTCTCGTCGGTCGTGCGGTCCTTGCCGAACGGCGCGCTGACGAACCCGAGGCGGACGAAGCGGCGGTCGTTGAGCCAGAGGTTCGCGTTGAGCGTCGAGCGCGAGTCGCTGATCTCCGGCAGCGACTCGGCGCGCAGGTCGAGGTCGAGCTGCCAGCGCGCGGGCCGCGCGACCGTGTCCCGCAGCATGTTGACGCCCCCCTCGACCGACTTCAGCGTCGCGTTGAGGTTGTCCACCGTCGTCGAGTCGTTGACCAGCTTGCCGATCGAGCCCTCGCCGCGGTCGATCTTGCCGGTGATCGCGTTCAGGTTGTCGGCCGTCGTCTTCAGCTTCGCCGAGAGATCGCGGACGTTGGCCATCGTGCCGGAGATGTTCGTGCGGTTCTCGGCCACCACGGCGTCGAGGTTGTCGGCCAGCCCGTTGAGCTTCTCCGCCAGCCGCGGCAGCTCCGTCTTGAGCGTCTGCGAGAAGTCGCGGAAGTTCGCCAGCGTGGCGTGGACGTCGGCGCGGTTCTCCTCGGCGACGGCCTTGAGCGAGGCGGTCAGGTCGCGGATGTTGTCCACGATCTCCTGCATCCGCCGCGTCCCCTCGTCCCCGCCGAGCGTCTTGCGCAGCGACTCGGTCACCGACTTGATGTCCGAGCCGACGTCGCTCGCCGTGCCGAGGACCTTGTCGAAGCCGACCGGGTTCGAGCCGACGAGCAGCGGGTTGTCGGGCAGCAGCGGGGCGTTCGCCGGGCCGGGGTCGAGCTCGACGTACTGCTCGCCGAGCAGCCCGAGGCTGCGCACCGCCGCCTTCGCGCCTTCGTGCAGCTTGACGCTCGGGTCGAGGTCGAGCGTCACCACGGCGCGGTTCCCGTCGAGCGCCACGCCGGAGACGATGCCGACGCGCACGCCGGCGATCCGCACCGGGCTCTTCGCGTCGAGCCCGGCGACCGAGGCGAACTCGGCCCGCGCCTCGCTGCGCTTGCCGCCGCCGAGCGGGATCCGCTCGATGCGCAGGATCAGGAAGCCGATGATGACCAGGGCGGCCAGCATGAAGGCGCCCAACTTGGCGGTGGAACTCATCGATCCTCCTCCTCGAGCGGCTCGCCGGCGAGGAACTTCTGGATGTACGGGTCGGGGAGCCGGCGGAACTCCTCGGGCGGGGCGGCGGCGAGGATCTTCCCGTCGCGCAGCATGGCGATCCGCGTCGCGATGCGGAAGACGGAGCGCACGTCGTGGGTGATCGTGACCACCGTCACCGGCAGGCGTTCGCGCATCAGCTGGATGTCGAGGTCGATCACGGCGCTGGTGATCGGGTCGAGCCCGGTGTTCGGCTCGTCGAAGAGCAGGATCTCCGGCTGGGCGGCGATCGCCCGGGCGAAGCCGACGCGGCGCCGCATGCCGCCGGAGAGCTGGTTCGTGGCCTTCGACTCGACGCCCTGCGGGAGCTGCACGATGTCGAGGCACTCCCGCACGCGGGCCCGGATCTCCGGCTCCTTCATCTTCGTGTGGCGGCGCAGCGGGAAGGCGACGTTCTCGAAGACGTCGAGCGAGTCGAAGAGCGCCCCTTCCTGGAAGGCCATGCCGAACAGCCGCCGCGCGTCGCGCCACTCCCGCTCGCCGGCGCCGCTCATGTCGCGGCCGTCGATCTCCACCGTGCCGTCGTCGGGGCGCAGCAGGCCGATGACGTGCTTGAGCAGCACGCTCTTGCCGCCGCCCGACGCGCCGAGGATCGCCACCGACTCCCCGCGGAAGACCTCGAGGTCCACGCCGCGCAGCACCGGCCGGCCGTCGAACGACTTGCGCAGGCCGCGCACGGCGATCCGCGGCGGCTCGCCGCCGGCCCGAAGCGCGTTGGTTTCCGTCGTCGCCATCGCCGCGCCTCAGAACAGGATCTTCGTGAGGAAGAAGTCGGAGAGCAGGATCACCAGCGAGCTCATCACCACGGCGGAGGTCGTCGCGCGGCCGACCCCTTCGGCGCCGCCGCCGGCGTAGTACCCCTTGGTGCAGCCGGTCGTGCCGATGATCAGCCCGAAGACCGCGGCCTTGATCAGCCCCGAGGAGACGTCGTTGACCTCGAGGTACTGGAAGGTGCGGTCCCAGTAGACGATCGGGTTCGCGCCCATCAGCTTCACGGCGACGAAGTAGCCGCCGCCGATCCCGAGCAGGTCGGCGAAGGAGACGAGGAACGGCAGCATCAGCGTGCAGGCCATCACCCGCGGCACGACGAGGTACTGCACCGGCTGCGTCGCCATCGCCGTCAGCGCGTCGATCTGCTCGGTCACGCGCATGCTGCCGAGCTCGGCGGCGAGCGAGGAGCCGATGCGGCCGGCGATCATCAGCGCGGTCAGCACCGGCGCCAGCTCGCGCGTCAGCGAAAGGGAGACGACCGAGCCGACGTAGCCCTCGGCGTTGAAGCGGGCGAAGCCGGTGAAGGTCTGGAGCGCCAGCACCGCGCCGGTGAAGGCGGCGGTCAGGCCGACGACGGGGAGCGAGTCGACGCCGACCCGCACCATCTGCCGCACCCACTGCTTCGGGTCGAACGGCGGCCTCACGGCCCAGTAGAGCGCCCGCCCGAGGATCGACCAGAAGCGGCCGATTTCCTCGAACGTGTCTTGGGTCGCCTGCCCGAACCTTTCGAGTAGAGCGCGCAAAGAGGCCATCCTCGTCGCCGCGCGCATGCGGCGCAGCGACATCATAGCCGACGACGGACGGCCGCGCGCGGCCTCCGGACGGCGCCGCGGGACCGCCCGCGCGGATGCGATAATGAGGTGTCGTTTCAAACAGGAGGCGTCATGCGCATCATTTTGTCGGCGGCGGCCGCGGCGGCGCTCGCGCTGACCGCGGGCAACCTCGCGGCGGAGGCGAAGACCTACCGCGCCGCGTCGTACGAGGTCGCCTACGCCGCGGCGGCCGACGGGACGGTGCGGGTCGAGGAGTCGATCCGTTTCGAGTTCGCCGGGGGGCCGTTCACCTACGTCTTCCGCGAGCTGCCGACGGCGCCGTGCGACGGCATCGAGTTCGTCGGCGCGACGCTCGACGGCCGGCCGCTCCCCGCGGGGGACGACGAAGGGGCGTACGAGCTGCGCGACCGGCGCGGGCGGCAGCGGATCACGGTCCGCTTCCCCGCGACGTCCGACGCTTCGCGCACCGTCGGCATGACCTACGTCCTGCACGGCGCCGCGGCGCCGGGCAGGGGCGGCGACCTGTTCCGCTGGCCCGCGCTCCCCGACGAGTACGGCTACGGCATCGACCGCGCGGTCGTGCGCGTCGCGGGGCCGACGGGCGTGCGCGCCCTCGGCGCGGAGATCGTCGAAGGGGAAGGCAAGGCGACGATCGCCGACGACGGCGCGGCGCGCTTCGAGGCGACGGGGCTCGAACCGAACGCGCCGCTCGTCGTGGAAGTGCGCTTCCCGGCGCGCGCGATCATGCCCGCGCCGCCGGCGTGGTTCGCGCGGGAAGAGGCGGGGAACCGCACGGCGCCGTACTGGATCGTCGGCTCGGCGGCGCTCTTCGCGGTCCTCTTCCTGCTCTGGCGGCCGTCGTTCGTCGCGCTGCGCGGCGAGAAGGTCGGGAGCTGCGGACCGGTGGAGGCGCCGCCGGCGGCCCTGCCCGCGGCCGAAGCCGCCTATCTCCGCTACGGCGGGCAGGCGATGACCTGGCAGCTCGCCGGGGCGACGCTGCTCGATCTCGCGCGGCGCGGCGCGATCGCCGTGCGCGAGCGTCCGGCCTCCCGCTGGACGGGGAAGTCGTTCGACTTGGAGCTGGTCGCGCGCCCCGCGGACTTGGCGCCGCACGAGACGGCGCTGCTCGACGCGGCGTTCGGCGCCGACGCGCCGCTCGGCTCGCGCGCCGACAAGGCCGCGCTCGCCGCGCGGGCGACGGCCGGCCTCGCCGCCTACGGCACGGCGCTCGACGCCGACGTGGAGCGCGCGGGGTTCGTCGATCCGGCGCGTCGCCTGCTGCGGCGGCGCGCGCTCGTCCGCACCGGCGCGGCCTGGGCCGCGCTGACGGCGGTCGGCGGCGTCGTCCTCGCCCTCGGCGTCGAGTCCTACGGCGGGTGGGCGGCGCTGCCGCTCCTCGCGGCGCTCCTCTGGGGCGTCGTCGCCTTCCTCGCGCTGCTGGCGCGCGGCACGCTCTCCGACGAGGGACGGCGGCAGGAGGCGCTCTGGTCGGCCTTCGCGCGGCACATGGGGGCGATCGCGCGGGGCAAGGTCTCGTTCGAACGCGCCGACCTCTTCGAGGCGTGGCTGCCCTACGCCGCGGCGTTCGGCCTGACGAACCAGTGGAGCCGCTTCTTCGCCAAGCGGCCCGGCTTCGCCGCGCCGGCGTGGTTCGGCGCGCTCGCCGACGCCGGGCAGGACGCCGCGGCGACCTTCACCACGTTCGTCGCCATCTTCGTCTCCACCGGCGGCTTCGGCGGCGGCGGCGGGGTCGGCGGCGGCGGCGCGGCGGGCGGCGCGGGGGGCGGCGCCTCGGGCGCGGGTTGATCCGCGGCGCTTTGCGCGTATACCGATGGTCCTTGCGGAGGGACGCGCGATGGAGAAGAAGGTCGTTTCGGTTCCCAAGATCAGCTGCGGCCACTGCACGGCGACGATCGAGCGCGAGCTCGGAGCGCTCGCCGGCGTAACCAAAGTCCGGGCCGACGCATCCCTCAAGACCGTCGAGGTGGAGTGGGACGAGGCGCGCGTCTCGTGGGACGCGCTGCGCGCGCTGCTCGTCGAGATCGACTTCCCGCCGGCGGAGAACTGAGGGCGCGATGAGCGACGGCGCCGCCGCGGCGCGGCGGGAGCTGTTCCTGCCGATCACCGGCATGCACTGCGCCAACTGCTCCGCCGCGGTGGAGCGGGCGCTGCGCAAGCTGGACGGCGTCGCCTCGGCGGAGGTCAGCTTCGCCGCCGAGCGGGCGCGGATCGTCTTCGACCCGGGGCGGCTCGACGAGCGGCGGGCGGTCGCGGCGGTCGAGGCCGCGGGCTACGGCGTGCCGCTGGCGCGGGCGGAGTTCGCGGTCACCGGGATGCACTGCGCCAACTGCGCCGCCGCGGTGGAGCGGGCGCTGGCGAAGCGGAGCCCCGGCGTCGTCGAGGCGAACGTCAACTTGGCCGCGGAACGGGCGACCGCGCTCTACGTGCCGGGGGCGACGACGCGCGCGCGGCTCGTCGAGGCGATCCGCCGCGCCGGCTACGACGTCGTCGAAGCGGCCGAGGAGGACGCCGACGAGGCGGAGCGCGCGGCGCGCGAGGCGGCCTGGCGGCGCGAGCGGCGGGTCTTCTTCTTCGGCCTGGCCTTCGCCGCGCCGCTCTTCGCGCTCTCGATGGCCCGCGACTTGGCGCTGTTCGGCGCGTGGGCGCACGCTCCGTGGGTCGATTGGCTGTTCCTCGCGCTCGCGCTGCCGGTGCAGGTCGTCGTCGGGCGCGACTTCTACCGCGGGGCGTTCGCCTCGCTGCGCAACGGCGCCGCGAACATGGACGTCCTCGTCGCGCTCGGTTCGACGACGGCGTTCGTCTACAGCGCCGCGGTCCTCGCGCTGCGCGCCTTCGGCGCCGCGCCGGAGCACGGCCACGTCTACTTCGAAACCGCGGCGGCGATCCTCGCGCTGATCAAGCTGGGCAAGCTGCTCGAGGCGCGCGCGAAGGGGAAGGCGGGGGCGGCGATCCGCGCGCTCGTCGGCCTCGCGGCCAAGACGGCGCGCGTGCGGCGGGACGGCGTCGAACGCGACGTTCCGGCGGAGGAAGTGCTGGCCGGGGAGATCGTCGTCGTGCGCCCCGGCGAGAAGATCCCGGTGGACGGCGTCGTCGTCGCCGGACGCTCCGCGGTGGACGAGAGCCTCGTCACCGGGGAGAGCGCGCCGGTGGACAAGGGGCCGGGGGACGTCGTGATCGGCGCGACGCTCAACGCGCAGGGGGCGTTGGAGATCGAGGCGACGCGCGTCGGCGCGGCGGCGGCGCTGCAGCAGATCGTGCGGCTGGTGCGGCAGGCGCAGGGCAGCAAGGCGCCGGTGCAGCGGCTCGCCGACCGCGTCGCGGCGGTCTTCGTGCCGGCGATCGTCGCCGTCGCGCTGGCCACGCTGGCGCTGTGGTGGGCGTTCGGCGGCGGCGGCTTCGCGCCGGCGATGATCCGGATGGTCGCGGTGCTCGTCGTGGCCTGTCCCTGCGCGCTCGGCCTCGCCACGCCGACGGCGATCATGGTCGGCTCGGGGCGCGGCGCGGGCCTGGGGATCCTCTTCCGCTCGGCCGAGGCGTTGGAGCGGGCGCGGGACGTGCGCGTCGTCGCCTTCGACAAGACCGGCACGCTGACGCGCGGCCGCCCGGAGTTGGTCGCGGCGTTCGCGGCGCCGGAGACAGAAGGGCGGCCCGCGGAAGGCGACGGCGCGCGTCTCTCCGCCGAGGACGCCGCGCGGAACGGCGCGCCGACTCGCCGCGGCGCGCATCTCTCCGCCGAGGACGAGGTCGTGCGGCTCGCCGCCGCGGCGGAGCGGAAGAGCGAGCACCCGCTCGCCGCGGCCGTCGTCCGCGCGGCGGAGGCGCGCGGCCTCGCCTTGCCGCCGGCGGAGCGGTTCGCGGCGCTCGCGGGAATGGGCGTCGAGGCGTCGGTCGAGGGGCGCGCGCTGCTCGTCGGCGCGCCGCGGCTGCTCGCCGAACGCGGCGTGTCCTTGGGTCCGCTCGCGGCCGAGGCCGCGGCGCAGGAGGAACTCGGCCGCACCGTCGTCGCCGTCGCCGCCGACGGCCGCGCGCTCGGGCTGCTCGCCGTCGCCGACCAACTGCGCCCCGAGGCGCGCGCGGCGGTGGAGGGGCTGCGCGCCGCGGGGGTCGCCACGCTGCTGATCACCGGCGACAACAAGCGGGCCGCGGCGGCGATCGCGCGCGAGGCGGGGATCGAGCGGGTTCTGGCGGAGGTCCGCCCCGCCGACAAGGCGGCGGAGATCGAGCGGCTGCGCGGCGAAGGACGCGGCCTCGTGGCGATGGTCGGCGACGGCGTCAACGACGCGCCGGCGCTCGCCGCCGCCGACGTCGGGATCGCGGTCGGGGCCGGCGCGGACGTGGCGCTCGAGGCGGCCGACGTCACGCTCGTCGGGAACGACCTCCGCTCCGCGGCGCAGGCGCTGGCCCTGTCTCGGGCCACGCTGCGGATCGTGCGGCAGAACCTCTTCTGGGCCTTCTTCTACAACGTGGCGCTGATTCCGCTGGCCGCCGGCGCGTTCCACGCGCTGACGGAGCTGCCGCCGTGGATCCGCGACCTGCATCCCGCGTTGGCCGCGCTGGCGATGGCCTTCTCCAGCGTGACCGTGGTCGGCAACAGCCTCCGCCTCCGCTCCATCCCCCTCGACACCCCGTAGGGGAGGCTGGCGCGCCCCGACGAAGGTCGGAACAACGGCGCCGCCGCCGCGCCTGCCTCCCGATCCGCGCCAAGCGCACCCTTGCCTTTCTCTCCCGACGCCGGACCTCGCGCACTCCGTCGCCCTTGCTGCACAATGGCGCCCGATGAGCGCCGCAACCCCCAACCCGCGCCCCACCGTCACGCTGGCCGTGATCGCGCGCGACCACTCCGACTTCGTCGAGCGGGCGGTGGCGAGCGCCTTCGCGCAGACGCGTCCGCCGCACGAGCTGCTGCTGGTGGACGACGGTTCGACGGACGGCACGCGCGAGCTTCTGGCCGCCCGCGCCGAACACGCGCGCTTCCTGCCGCTGGAGCGCGGCGGCCCCGCGGCGGCCTACAACGCCGCGACCGCGGCGGCGACCGGGGAGTGGATCGCGTTCCTCGAAGGCGACGACTGGCTCGAGCCGGACTACCTGGAGGCGGTCTTCGCCTTCGTCGCCGAACATCCCGACGCGGCGTGGGTCGGCGTCGGCCGTCGCGCGGTGGACGAGGACGACCGGCCGCGGCGCGCGTCGCTCGACAAGCGGACCCGCGGCGAGCTGTTCACGACGCGCGGCTTCCTGAAGCGCGACATGGGCCGCGGCGGGGCGCCGGTGGCTCGGCGCGCCGAACTGCTCGTGGTCGGCCCGTGGCGCGCGCCGAGCTTCGACGTCGAGACCGACATGGCGCTGCGCTTCTCGCTGCGCTTCCCGATGTACTTCCTCGACCGGCCGCTCTACGTCGAGCGGCGTCCGCGGAACGGCGAGCGGAGCCGCCTCGCCAACGCGCTGGAAACGGTGCGCCACCTCGAGAACCTCGCGGACCTCTCGCCGGAGTGGGTGGCCGCCAATCGCCGGACGTATCAGTGGGCGCTGGCGAAGAGCTGCGGCCGGGTCGGCGTCGCGCTGCGCGCC
>JAJFTU010000463.1 GCA_021372775.1 bacterium
TCCGGCGAGCTCCGCGCGCCGCCGACCGAGGTACTCCTCCGTCGCCTTGTTGACGAACGTCCAGCGCAGGCCGGAGTCGGTCACCGAGACGGGGAACGGAACCGAGTCGAGGATCGCCTCGTACCAGAAGACCTTGTCCACTACGACGTCGAGCGTGGCGTTGACGCCCTCCACGATCGCGCGGAAGTCGCCCTGGTGCCGCGAGACGTCGGCGCGCGTCTCGAACCGCCCCGCGCGCGCCGCGTCCGCCAACGTCCTGGCGTCGGCGACGAGCGCGCCGACCGCCGCGACGCAGGTGTTGAGGTTGTTCTTGATCGTGTTGAAGTCGCCGTTGTACGACTGCGCGATCGGCGCCGGGATCTCTCCCTTGGCGATCTTGTCCAGGTAGTCGGCCGCGACGTTGAGCGGGACGATCACCGCGTCGAGCGTGTCGTTGACTCCCTGCACGACCTCGCGGTAGGCCCCGTGGAAACGCGCGGCGTCGCCGCGCGCCGCGAGGCGCCCTTCCACCGCGTCCTTGGAAAGCCGCTCCATCTCCTCGATCAGCGCGCCGACGGCGTCCACCGTGCCGTTGAGCGCCGGCGCCACCTCGTCGGCGGCGTCGTGGGCGGCGACGCGCGCGTCGAGGTTCCCGTCGGCGATCTTCTTCATCTGCGCGACGAGGAGCTGCAGCCCCGCGGCGAACTGGTCCATCGTCCGCCCCATGTCGCCGAGCTCGTCGGCGCGCGTCGAGTCGACGCGCGCGCCGAGATGCCCGAGCGACAGCTCGTGGAGGACGCCCGCGCAGGCGCCGAGCGGCTCGACGATGCTCCGCGTCAGGCGCCGCGCGAAGAGGACGAGGCCGGCGCCGCCGAGGACCAGGACGAGCGCGACGAACCCGACCGCCCAATGGACGAGCGAGGCGTTGCGCTCGGCGATCGTCTTCGATTCGTCGAGGATCGCCTTGTTGAGCGCGTCCATCGACGCGCTGATCCGCGTCGAGACGGCGTTCCCTTCCTTGCTGATCGGCGGCTGGCCGCCGGCCGACACGACCGCGACGACGCTCGGCTCGTACCGCCCGCGCCAGTCGCGGTAGGCCCGGTCGGCGTCGGCGAACTCCGCGATCGCCCGCTTGATCGCCGGCGCCTGAACCGACGCCTCGACCTGCGCGCGTTCCTGGTCGACGACCCGCATCGCGTCGTCCACCTGCGCCGAGAGGGCGGCGACGCCGGCCGCGTCGTGCGCGAGCGACATCTTGACGACCGCGGCGCGGATCCGGCCGTACTGCGCGGTCACCACGCCCATGTGCACCGCCGGGCGGGCCACCTGTTCGTCGAGGTCCCGGCCCGCCGCGGAGACACGGAACAGCGCCCCCCCGGCCGCGATCGCGACCACGACCGCCAGCAGGCCAGTGATCAGGAACCCGCCGACCAGCTTCTTTCCAATCGCCACGTCGTCCAGTCTCGAAGCCATGCTCCATCTCCTGCAACGGTCACGAACGCGGCCCGGAGACTCTCGGAGATCCTCCTCTCGTTGCGCATCCGGAGGTTCTCTCGCCGCCGCAGCCGCAGCCCTTCTGTGTGGCGACTAACTTCGTCGGCCAGTTCGGTTTCAGGTTCTTAACGGCGCCCGGCGGCGGAACTTGAGGGAACACTCGCCGCGTCGCGCGGCGCGAACTAAGCTGTCGCCATGCCCGCGCCGCTCGGCTCGCTCAAAGACCAGACCATCGACGTCCTCGTCCTCGGCGGAGGACTGCTCGGGACGTCCACCGCGCGCGCCCTCGCCGCGCGCGGGGCGCGCGTCGCGCTCGTCGAACCGATCGATTTCGGCTGGGGCGCGTCGGGAAGGACGTCGCGCCTCGCGCTCGAGGA
>JAJFTU010000464.1 GCA_021372775.1 bacterium
CTGCGCCTCGACCTCAAGCGCGTTCCGCTGCAGCCGTTCGCGCCGTACCTCGCGGGGAAGGTGGACGCCGTCCTCGCCGGCGGCTTCGCCGACGGCGCGTTCGACTACTCGTGGCGCGCCGTGGACAACGGCGCGGCGCGGCAGACGATCAAGGGGAAGCTGACGCTGGCCGAGATGGCGCTGCTCGACCGCAAGACGGCCGACGAGCTGTTCCGCTGCGGGTCGTTCTTCATCGACGGCCTCGAGACGGGCGTCAATCCGGCCTTCTTCAAGGCCAAGGCGATGGCCCTCTCCGACTTCCACGTGCGGATCGACGTCGATCCCGACGCGACGATCAACCTGAAGCGGGTCTTCGCCGGGGCGGCGGGACCGGAGACGCCGGAAACGGAGGAGGCCGCCGCGGCCGCCCCGCCGGCGCCGGCCGCCGGACCCGAGACGCCGATCGCCTTCGACGCGATGACCCTCCAAGGCGGGACGATCGACTTCGCCGACCACTACATCAAGCCGAACTACTCGGCGCGGCTCACCGAGGTCGGCGGACGCCTTTCCGGCCTCTCCTCGGCCGAGGGGAAGCCGGCCGACGTCGACCTGCGCGCCAAGCTCGCCGGCTTCGCGCCGCTCGTGATCCGCGGCGCGATGCAGCCGTTCGGGCGGAACATGGCCGTGAACCTCGCCGCGCAGTTCACCGACATGGAACTCAGCCCGCTCACGCCGTACGCCGGGAAGTACCTCGGCTACACGATCGAGAAGGGCCGGCTCTCGTTCGACGTCAACTACAAGATCGCCGACCGCAAGCTGCAGGCCTCGAACAAGATCCTCTTCGACCAGCTCACGCTGGGGGAGAAGGTCGCGAGCCCGCAGGCGACGTCGCTGCCGGTGCGGCTGGCGATCGCGCTGCTCAAGGACCGCCAGGGGCGGATCGAGCTCAACCTGCCGGTCACCGGCTCGCTCGACGACCCGAAGTTCAAGGTCTGGCGCGTCGTGCTGCAGATCCTGCGGAACCTGCTGGTCAAGGCGGCCTCGTCGCCGTTCTCGCTGCTCGGCTCGCTCTTCGGCGGCGGCGAGGAACTGAGCCGCGCCGAGTTCGCCTTCGGGCAGGACGTCCCGGACGCCGCCGCGGCGGCGAAGATCGACGCCCTCGCCAAGACGCTGCTCGAGCGGCCCGCGCTGCGGCTGGAGATCCAAGGCCGCTACGACGCCGAGCGGGACCGCGAGGGGCTCCGCAAGCGGTTTCTGGACCGCAAGGTGAAGGCGCAGAAGCTCAAGGACCTCGTGCGCAAGGGGGGCGCGGCGGTTCCGGTGGACGACGTCGTCGTGCCGCCGGAGGAGTACGCGAAGTACCTCGAGCGCGCCTACAAGCAGGAGACGTTCCCCAAGCCGCGCACCGCGCTCGGGTTCGCCAAGAGCCTGCCGCCGGAGGAGATGGAGAAGCTGATCCTCGCCAACATCGTTCCGACCGACGACGACCTGCGGCAGCTCGCCGTGGCGCGGGCGCAGAACGTCAAGGACCGTCTGCTCGGCCCCGGCAAGCTTCCGGCGGAGCGGGTCCTCCTCGTCGAGCCGAAGGCCGCTCCGGCCGACCCGAAGCTGACTGGGGCGCGGGCCGACTTCGCGCTGCGCTGACGCCCCGCGGCCCGGACATGAAGAAGCCCGCCGACGCGCCGCGCCGGCGGGCTTCTTCGCGCTTCGGCGCGTTCCGTCAGCGGCGGTGCGCGGCGGCCGACAACGTGGCCTGCACGGCGGCGGCGCTGAGCAGGAGCGCGAACGCCCCGGGGAGGTAGCGCGTCACCGCCGGGTCGGCGACGGAGGTCGCCGCCTCGGTCCAGACCGCCGTGAGCCGCGCCGGGGCGGCGGGCGCCGGCGAGGCGGACGGCTGGGCGTAGGCGAACCACGCGGCGAGCACGGCCGCGGCGACGGCCGGGAAGGGGAGGAACCGCCGCCACGGAAAGGGGATCGGCGACGGCGCGGCGACCTCGCGGCGCACGGCGTCCATCACCCGCGCGGAGAAAGAGGCCCGCGGCGCCGGCGCGTCGTCGGCGAGAAGGATGCGGTCCAGTTCGTCCATCGTCAGGCCTCCTTCGCCGCGGCGAGCGTCGGGGCGACGCGCGCCAGCTTTCTCCGCAGCAGGTCTTTCGCCCGATGCAGCCGCGCCTTGACCGTCCCTTCGGGCAGGCCGAGCGAACGCGCCGCCTCGGCGATGTCCATCTCGTGGAAGTAGAACAGGGCCACGACGTCCCGGTAGCGCGGGGGCAGGGCCGTCACCGCGTTCCGCACGGCCTGCGCCCGCTCCCCGGCGCAGATGTCCTCGGCCTCGACGGCGAGCGGCGGCGCGTCGTCGAGGGCGACCGTCGGCGGGGCGTTCCGGCGCAGGCGCGAGCGGTAGCAGTTCGCGGCCAGCGTCAGCAGCCACGCCCCGAACGGCGCGTCGCCCCGATAGAGCCGCAGCTGCTTGAAGGCCCGCACGAACGCCTCCTGCGCCATGTCCTCGGCGCGGTCGCGGTCGCGGCAGAAACGCCAAGCGAGGCCGAGCAACGGCCGGCGCCAACGCTCCACGATCCCGGCGAACGCTTCCGCGTCGCCGGCGAGAACGCGGGCGATGTCCTGGCGATCGTCCACCTCGGCCACGTCCTTCCCTCCGGGAATAGGAACGCCGCGCACGCCCCGCCGGTTGCATGAAGTATCCGTCTTTCCGGGGGGAGCGGGACTCCTCGCCGTCCTTAGTTCGGCGCGGCGCAGGGGCCGGCCGCGGGCTTCCGGACGTCCTCCCCTCGCTCGACGAGGCCGCCGAAATTTCCGCAACCGTCCGCGCGGCCGGGGCGTCCCATTCCACGAGCGGGCGGACGCCCCCGAGGGTCGCAAGGCCCGCCGGCCCGCGCGGAGGACGCCATGGGACCGTTCTTGGTGCCGATCGTGATGTTCGTTTGCCTCTTCACCTTCCTGTCGATCGCCGTCTGGAGCGGCGCGCGCCGCAAGGAACGGGAGGCGTTCTACCGCGCCGAGGAACGGAAGCGGCTGCTCGAGGCGAGCGGCGCCGGCGCGGAAAAGGTCCTGGAGCTCCTGCGCGAGGAGGAGCTGGTGGCCCAGCGGCGGCGGCGCGAGGGGGTGAAGCTCGGCGGCGTCATCGTCCTCGCCGCCGGGATCGGGATGCAGATGATGTTCATCCAGATCAACGATCCGGAGGCGCAGTTCGTCCCGGCGATCCCGATCTGCATCGGCGCGGCGATGCTGCTCTACGCCTATCTCATGGCGCCGAAGGTCCCCGCGGCGAAGCGCGAGGACTGATCGCCGCCGTCGCGACCGCCGGACCGTCGCCGGCGCCCGTTCGCCGGTCGGCCGCTTCCGCCGCGGCCGGCCGGCGGTAACTTTGTCTCAGGGAGACGCAGTTGTTTCCCCACTGGAGGCGACGATGACGGGACGTCGACGCTGCGCCGCTTCGCTACTTCTCGTCGGCCTCGCCGCCGCGGCCGTCGGCTGCGCGACGAGCCACCCGAAGTACGCGCTCAAGCCGGACGAGCTGCGCCTCGAACTCGTCCGCCGCCTCGGCGCCGAGAAGGCCGCGCGCGTCCAGACGCCGTTCGAGATCGACGGGGATCTCGCCAAGCTCGCCTCCAAGGTCGTGCGCGGCGCCGACTCGGCGTCGCTCAAGATCGAGGCCCTCGCCATCGCCCTCGGCGATCCGTCGCAGCTCGACCTCCACTACCAGCGGGACGCGACGCTGACGGCGCGCGAGACGCTGGAGCGCCGCGGCGGCGACTGCCTCTCGCTGACCAGCCTGTTCATCGGCATGGCGCGGAGCGTCGGACTCAACGTCTACTTCATCGACGCCCGCGGGGTGCAGGAGTTCACCCGCGACGGCGACCTCTACGTCGATCGCCGCCACATCGTGGCCGGATACGGCGCGCCGCCGGTCTTCACGATGATCGACTTCGACCACGTCGCCGCCGTCCCGAATGTCCAGTACCGCATCCTGACCGACCTTCAGGCGCTGGCCCGCTACTTCAACAACCTCGGCTTCTACCGGCTGCGCGAAGGCGACAACGCGGCGGCGGAGGAGTACTTCCGCGACGCGCTGCGGATCGACTCGACCTTCGCCGCCGCGCACAACAACCTCGCCGTGGCGCTTTCCCGCACCGGACGGCTCGAAGAGGCGGAGCGGGAGTTCGAGCAGGCGCTGCGCGCCGATCCTTCGTACTCCTCGGCGATGCTCAATCTGGCGGATCTCTATCGCCGGACGGGGCGGGGCGACCAGGCGGGAGAGCTGCGGCGGGTCGCCGGCGCCCTGCGGATGCGGGATCCGATCTGGCGGTTGCAGCTCGGGCTCGACGCGCTGCGCGCCGGGGACGCGCCTCGGGCGATCGATGAGCTGCGGGCGGCGGCGGCCCTGGACCCGAGCATCATGTCGGCGTGGCTCGGCCTGGCCCAGGCCTACAACGCGCAGGGGGATCCCCGCCGCGCGCTGAAGGCGATCGACCGCGTGCTGCAGTTCCTGCCGGGCGACGAGCAGGCGCGGCAGATTCGGGCGCGGATCCTCAAGGAGAACGCGCCGCGCTGAGCCGTGGACGGACGGCCTGAACGCCGTCCTCCGATCCTGCGCCGCCTCCCGGGAGGCGGCGCCTTTCTTGTCCGGGCGGGCGCGGCCGGCCGGCTCAGTCCTCGATCGTCAGCGCCGTCGCCGCGGCCATGATCTTCTTCATTCCCGCGCGGTCGAAGCGGATCGTCAGCCGCAGCGACCGTCCGGCGCCTTCGGCCGACATCACCATGCCGGCGCCGAACATCGGATGGCGCACGCGGACGCCGGGACGGAACTCCGGCGCCTCGCCGTCCCGCTCGACGACCCGCTCGCCGCGCGGGGCGGCGACGCCGGCGGGACGCGTCGGCGGCGCCGCGGGGAACGAGGGCCTCGCCGTCGCGCCGAAGAACGGCGGCGCGCCGTACCCGTTCGCGCGGGGCGCGGGACCGGCCCAGGCCGCGGCGGCGCTTTCCGTGGCGTGGACGATCTCCTCCGGCAGCTCGTCGAGGAAGCGGGACGGCTGCGCCGCGGTCGGCTTGCCGAACGGCCGGCGCTCGCGGGCCAGCGTCAGCGTCAGGCGCTTCCGCGCCCGCGTCATCGCCACGTAGAGCAGCCGCCGTTCCTCCTCGATCGCCTCCGGATCGTCGGCCGACAGCAGGTGGGGGAAGAGGTCCTCGTTGAGCCCGACGACGAAGACGACGTCGAACTCCAGCCCCTTGGCGGAGTGGACCGTCATCAGCGAGACGCCGCCGCGCTCCCCCTGCACGTCGTCGGTGTCGGAACGGAGGGAGACCCGGTCGAGGAATCCCGCCATGCCGTCGGGCGCGCCTCCTTCGTCGTGCTCCCGCGCCGCGGCGAGGAACGAGCCGATGTTCTCCTCGCGCCCGTCGTGGTCGTTCGGGTGCGCCTTGCGCAGGTACTCGAGATAGTCGAGCGCGTCGATCGCGGACTGCACGGAGGCGACGGTGGAGATCGTCTTGGAGAGGTCGGCGAGGTCGTGGATCGTCCCCAGGAACGCGTCGAGCGCCTTGCGGGTCCGCTGGGGGACGGCCTCGTCCGCCGCGGCCTCGACGGCCGCGTCGTGGAGCGGGATCCCCTTCGCCTTCGCGCGCTCGCCCAGCTCCTCGAGCGTCTTCTCGCCGATCCCGCGCGGCGGGGTCTGCGCGGCGCGGAGGAAGTCCTGGTCCGAACCGGGATGGACGACCAGCCGCAGCCAGGCGAGGAGGTCCTTGATCTCCTTGCGGTCGTAGAAGCGGAGCGACCCGACGACGCGGTAGGCGACGCGCCGCGCCAGCAGCCGGTCCTCGAGCAGCCGCGACAAGGAGTTCGTGCGGTAGAGCACGGCCATCTGGTCGAGCGGCGTCCCTTCCTCGCGGGCCAGCTCCTGCATCCGCCCCACGACGAAGTCGGCCTCCTCGCGGTCGTTGGACGCGGTGTGGACGCGGACCTTCGCCCCTTGGGAACCGGACGTCCAGAGCGTCTTGGCGTGGCGGCGCTTGTTGTGCCCGATCACGGCCGAAGCCGCGGCGAGGATGTTCCCGGTCGAGCGGTAGTTCTGCTCGAGCTTGACGATCGTCGCCTCGGGGAAGTCGCGCCCGAAGTCGAGGATGTTGCGGATGTCGGCGCCGCGGAAGGCGTAGATCGACTGGTCCTCGTCGCCGACGCAGCAGAGGTTGCGCCGCAGCGTCGTCAGCTGGCGGACGATCCTGTACTGCAGCGGGTTGGTGTCCTGGTACTCGTCCACCAGCAGCCACTCGATCCGCCGCGCGTAGCGCTCGAGGATCTCGGGGCGGGCGGCGAAGAGCCGCGCGGGCCGGACGAGCAGGTCGTCGAAGTCGAGCGCGCCGGCGCGCCGCAGCGCCTCCTCGTAGATCCGGTAGCAGGCGGCGTCCATCCGCTCGTTCGGGAACTTCGCCGCCCCTTCGGCTTCGTCCACGTCCACGAGGCCGTTCTTGTAGGAGGAGATGATCGAGAGGATCTTGCGCGGCGTCGTCCCGCTCTCCTCGAGGCCGACCTCCTTCATCGCCTTGCGCACGATCGCCTGCTGGTCGGCGGTGTCGTAGACGACGAAGTCGGGCTGCAGCCCGGCGGCTACGGCGTTGGCGCGGAGCAGGCGCAGGCCGAACGAGTGGAACGTCCCGAGGTAGGCCCCGCCGAGCGCGTGCCCGAGCAGTTGCTCGGCGCGCTCGCGCATCTCCGCCGCGGCCTTGTTCGTGAACGTCAGGGCGACGATCGAGCGCGGATCGACGCCGCGCGTCCCGACGAGATGCGCGACGCGGCAGGTGATGACCCGCGTCTTCCCCGAACCGGCGCCGGCCAAGATCAGCAGCGGCCCCTCGCCGTGGAGCACCGCCTGCCGCTGCGGCGGGTTGAGCCCGGCCAACATCCGTTCCGTGTCCAGCATCCGCGCGTCCTCGAGCCGCCCTCCGACCGACGGCGGCCGCGCATTATGCCGCACCGGGTTGGCGCGGGGCCGCTTCCGCCCCAAAATGGAGCCTCGGAGACGCGCGCCGGCCCCTCCGGTCGGCGCGCGCGTCGTTTTCGCGGAAAGGAGCGCCGTCATGTGCGGCTTCATCGGGTTGATCGGCACCGACGCGCCGGTGCGCGAGGTCCACGACGGCCTTCTGGCCATTCAGCACCGCGGACAGGACGCCGCCGGGATCGTCGCGTACGACGGCCGCTTCCATCTGCGCAAGGGGGCGGGGCTCGTCGGCGACGTCTTCACCCCCGAGGCGATGGCCGGCGTGCAGGGCGAGCTGGCGCTGGGGCACGTGCGCTACCCGACGATCGGCTCCGGCGGGATCGAGGACGCGCAGCCGTTCGTGGCCACGCACCCGTTCGGGATCGCGATGGCGCACAACGGCAACCTCTCCAACTACGACGAGGTCCGCGACCATCTGCTGCGGCGCGCGCGGCGCCACCTGATGTCGCAGTGCGACGTCGAGGCCATCCTCAACGTGTTCGCGGACGCGCTCTTCCGCGCGTCGGCCGGCGGGCCGTTCACGCCGGAGATGTACCGCGCGGCGGTGGCCGAGGTCCACGAGACGGTCCACGGCGCCTATTCCGTCGTCGGCTTCGTCGCCGGGTACGGGCTGTTCGCCTTCCGCGATCCGTACGGAATCAAGCCGATCTGTTTCGGCAAGCGGACGCGGCGCGACGGCAAGACGGTCTACGCCGTCGCCTCGGAGAGCGTCGTCCTCGAGGGGCTCGGCTACCAGGTCGAGGCCCGGCCGCGCCCCGGCGAGGCGCTGCTGATCAAGAACGACGGCGAGGTCATCTGGGAGCAGATCACGCCGCCGACCTTCCGGCCCTGCGTCTTCGAGTTCGTCTACTTCGCGCGTCCCGACAGCGAGCTCGACGGGATCAGCGTCTACCGCGCCCGCGAGCGGATGGGGCGGGCGCTGGGGCGCAAGGTCCGCCGTCTGGGCATCCAGGCGGACGCCGTCGTTCCGGTGCCGGAGTCGGCGCGCGCGGCGGCCTACTCGTTGTCGCTCGAGCTGGGATGGCCGTTCCGCGAGGCGCTGGTCAAGAACCGCTACGTCGGGCGGACGTTCATCATGCCGGGGGACGAGCAGCGGAAGAAGTCGGTGCGCGCCAAGCTCAACGTGATCGCCTCCGAAGTCCGCGGCCGCTCGGTCCTGCTGGTGGACGACTCGATCGTCCGCGGCACCACCTCCCGCCAGATCATCGAGATGGTGCGCGAGGCCGGCGCCTCGAAGGTCTACCTCGCCTCGACCGCGCCGCCGCTGCGCCACCCCTGCGTCTACGGCATCGACATGTCCACGCGGCGGGAGTTCGTCGCGCGGGACCGCGACGAGGCGGAGATCGCCCGGGTTCTCGGGGCGGACGCCGTCGTCTACCAGGACCTCGAGGACCTCATCGCGTCGGTGCGCGACGAGTCTCCCTCGCCGCTCGAAACGACCTGCACCGCCTGCTTCTCGGGGATCTACCCCACCGGCGACGTCGACGAGCGGTCGCTGGAACTGATCGAGGCCGAGCGGCTCGAGGCCGAGTCCGCGGGGTAGCCGCGCGAGGCCGCGTCCGCGGGTAGCCGCGGGAGGCTGAGTCCGCGGGGCGGCCGCGCCGCGCCGCGACCAAAGGCGATTCCGGATCCGCGCCCCCCGGCGCGTCCCCGCGGGAACGCGGGAGCGCCGGGGGTTTTTCACGTGTTCGGGCCCGACCGCGGTTGAGGTTCGCGGTACGTTTCTCGTAAACTGGGGCAAGTGTGTGTTGCGCCCGCGGCGCAGGAGAGAACATGGCCGTGCGGGTGGATGAAAACCTTTGCAGCGCCGGCTTTCGGCCGACCCGCCAGCGGCGGGCCGTCTTCGAGGCGCTGGCGGCGGCCGGGCCCTGCCATCCGACCGCGGAAGAGGTCTTTACGTCCGTCCGGGTCGTGATGCCGCACATTAGTCTGGCCACCGTCTACAAAGCGCTGGAATCGCTCGCCGCCGCCGGGCTGGCCCAGAAGTTCGGCTGCGGTCAAGGGTCGGCGCGGTTCGACGCGCGGACCGACGAGCACTACCACGCCGTCTGCCGTCGCTGCGGCGCGGTCCACGACGTCGAGCCGGTTCCGGCGGCCAGCCGCGCCCTCCGCGCGCTCGGGCTGCCGCTCGCCCGCGTGGACGACGTCCGGGTGCAGTTCATCGGGGAATGCCATTCCTGCCGCGGGAAACAGCCCCCCGCCGCCCCGACGCTCGATCACTGACCCGCCCCCGGGGCCCGCGGGCCTCACTCCGGCGGCGTCCCCGGCAAAGTGGAAAGTCAAATCCGGATTGACTGGGGTCGTTAACCCGCGTTCCCAGCGCCTCACCGAAAGAAAAATTGGCCTGTCCCGTCCGCGGCCGCCGGACGGCGGAATGCGTTCTTTTGGCCGTTTCCGGCCTCAATAGACCTTTCCGCGAGGGTAAAACTTTTCGCGCCCCGAGCCGCCGCCGTTCGCACGGAAATCGTTCTCCGGCGTATAGAGCGCCGTGGGTCTGGAGTAGAATGACGCCTGTCTAGAGGCAAGACGGACTCAGGGCTCCTGGCTGAGTCGCTTGAAAGGAGAACGGACCAGCCTCTAGAGGTCTCCCGGGTCGTGAGGCTTACGGCCCCCCCGGAAAGACTCCCGCGACGTCGGCGCCCCGCGCACCGCCGCGGCAGGTCCACGCAGAACCCCTGCCAGGAAAGGAGAGATACGAAATGCGCAAGGTTATTTTTGGTCTTCTGATGCTCGTCCTCGTGTTCGCTGTGGGCTGCGCCAAGCCGCCGCAGGAAGCCATCAACGCCGCCAATCAGGCTATCGAAGCCGCTCAGCAGGCTGGCGCCGCTGACTACGCTCCGGATTCGCTGAAGGCCGCCGAGGACCTGAAGGGCCAGCTCGAAGCCGAGCTGAAGGTCCAGGAAGACAAGTTCGCTCTGTTCCGCTCCTACAAGAAGGCCGAAGAGCTGGCTTCCCAGGAAAAGGCCGCCGGTGAGAAGGCCGCCCAGGACGCCAAGACCCGCAAGGAGCAGGTGAAGCAGGAAGCCACCCAGCTGATCGCGGACTGCAAGACCGCTCTGACCGAAGCCCAGGACATGCTCAAGAAGGCCCCGCGCGGCAAGGGCACCCAGGCCGACATCAAGGCGATGGAAAACGATCTCGCTGGCGTGCAGAGCTCGCTGGCCGAGGCCGAGAGCGCTCTGACCGCCGAGAAGTTCCTCGACGCGAAGGCGAAGGCCGAAGCTGCGAAGAGCACGATCGCCAACGTGAAGAACGCGATCGAGCAGGCCGCTGCCGCCAAGTCCGGCAAGAAGGCCAAGTAACTATCGCTTAACCCGAGGAGCACGGCCGCGCTGCGGCCGTGCTCTTCGTGTCTTTAGAGGGGCCGTTTGTCGGCCTCCGGCCCACGGGTGCCTCCGGCAAGTGCCTTGCGCCGCCCCATGTGCCATATTTGAGTCAGGATAAGGAACGGCATGGATCTTCACGCTCTGTCTGCCCAGTCGCGCCCCCGTCCGCGTCGCCATCGCGGTCTGCGCTGGACCGTCGCCGTCACCGTCGCCTGCCTGGCCGCCCTCGCGGGCTGGACCGGCTACCGCGTCGCCGCCGGCAAGACGACCCCGCCGCGGTTCACCAGGGAGTCGGCGGAATCGGCGCGCCGCGCGCTGCGCGCCGCGCACGGCGACCGCTGGGCCCCGGCCGCGTCGCGGTCGGCCGAGCGCGCCTTCATGGACGCGGCGCTGGAATGGCGGCGTCAGGAGACGTCGTTCGTGGTGTTCCGGAACTACGACGACGCCCGGCGCCTCTTCGCGCAGGCGGACGACAAGCTGCGGCAGGCGACCCGCGTCGCCGAGGAGATGCGCAGCGACGAGCGGGGCCGAGCCGAGCGGGCCATCGCCAAGGCGCGGCAGATCGTCGGCGGCACCGACGCGATCGCCGACGCGATCGGGCTCGGCCGCTACGAGGGGATGCTCCTCCAGAAGTGCAAGATCGGCGTCGACGAGGCCGAGCGGCTGTTCAAGATCGAGGAATACGAGAAGGCCGCGCAGCGGGCGGAGCTGGCCGCGCTGCAGTCCGGCCGCGTGACCGACCGCGCCGCCGAGCTCGTCGCCCGCTTCTCCGACCCGCAGCTCGTGCGGAAGTGGCGGGGGATGATCGACGACACGGTCGCCTGGTCGCGTCGGACCGGCGGAACGGCGTTCGTCGTCTCCAAGGAAGCGCACGAGATGACGGTCTACGTGCGGGGCAAGGCGGTCGAGACGCTGAAGGTGGAGCTCGGGTCGAACTCCGTCCGCGACAAGCTCCACGCCGGCGACAACGCGACCCCCGAAGGCCGCTACAAGGTCGTCTCGAAGATCGCCGCCTCCCGCTACGAGCGCGCGCTGCTGCTCGACTACCCCAACGCGGAGGACCGCCAGCGGTTCGCCGCGGCGCGCCTGCACGGCGAGCTGCCCCGGGGCGTTTCGCCCGGCGGCCTGATCGAGGTGCACGGCGGCGGCGGACGCGGCAAGGACTGGACCAACGGCTGCGTCGCCGTGACCGACCGAGAGATGGACAGAGTGTTCGCCCGCGCCAGCGTCGGGACGCCGGTCACGATCGTCGGCAGCGACGGCGCGGCGGGAACGTTCACCAACGTGGTGCGGATGCAGAAGATGGCCGCCGGCGCGACCGGCGGCGCGAGGGCCGCCGAATGACGACGTTCACGGACGCGGCGCGGCTGGAGGATCCTCTCTCCCGGCGGCGGCGCCGCCGCAGAGTTCCGCTCTGGCTGAAGCTGCTCCTGACGCTTTTCGTCCTCGTGTTGCTCGTCGCCGGCGCCGCGGGCGCCTTGGCCTACGGCACCGGCTACCGCTACGAGAAGATGCCGATCGCCAAGATCGCCCCGCCGGACGACATGCCGGAGGCGGAGGCCGACCTGGCCGGCTACGCGGCGAAGCTCCGCAAGGACAGCGCCGCCATGGAGGCGCAGCTCGCCAAGTTCGCCCCCAAGGAGACCTACGTCGTCGTCGATCAGACGCTGAACCGCCTCTATCTGCGGCGGGAAGGGGAGACGATCCTCGAGGCGAAGTGCTCCGCCGGCTCGGGAATGGTGCTCAAGGAGAACCCGGGCAAGGGGAAGGGCCGGCAGTGGGTCTTCGACACCCCGCGCGGCGTCTACAAGGTTCTGGAGCGGGTGGAGAAGCCCGTTTGGACGAAGCCGGCGTGGGCGCTGATCGAGGAAGGGAAGATCCCGACCAAGGCCGAGGACTTCGCCGAAGAGGGAACTCTCGGCGAGTACGCGCTCAAGCTCGGGCACGGCTACATGATCCACGGGACGCTCTACGAACGCCTTCTCGGGCGGAGCGTGACGCACGGCTGCATCCGGCTCGGCCGCGACGACCTGCGGGTGGTGTGGAAGGAAACGAAGATCGGCACGCCGGTCTACATCTACTGACGCCCAGCGCGCGCCGGCGGGGGGACGCGGCGCGCGACGCGACGAGGACCATGAGCAACCATCGATCTTTCCGCATCCCTCGGGCGGCCGTCGCGGCGGCCGTGCTCGCCGCAGGCGCCTTCGGCGCCTTCGCGCAGGGTCAGGGCGACGATCCGCGGCAGGAAGCCGTCGCCGCGGCGCGGGAGCACGCCCTGCTCTCGATGAAGCTCGACTTGGCGAAGCAGGAGGGGTTCTACGTCATCCTCGACGCCGAAGCGGGCCGCCTGATCCTGATGCTCAAGGGCGCAGAGCTGCGCGACTGGAAGTTCGCCGGCTTGGAAGTCGGTTTCCCCGCCGTCGTCTACAGGAAGAAGCGGCCGGCGGAGGAATGGCAAGGCCGCGTGTGGGAGAAGGGAACGCTCGATCCGCCGCGGCAAATCGACCGCTACGTGATCGTCGCGCAGGCCCCGACGACCGAAGGGAACGAGGCGGACATCCCGATCCCGCCGACGCCGGAGGAGAAGTATCCGGTTCCCGCGCGCTACCACATCCGCTTCGAGGGCGGGCTCTCGATGGAGTTGCGGACGACGGCGGTCGACCCGACGCTGCCGCTCAAGGAACGGCTGAAGGCGAGCTACGACCACTGGCTGATCGACGCGAAGGACGCGCTCGGCGAGGGAAGCGGCGACGTCGTGCGGCTGCGGCTGAACATGTCGCCGGACGAGGCGAAATCGCTCTTCCGCGCCCTCCCGCCGGACGTGAAGCTGCTGATCCTGCCCCGCAGCTGACGCGGTCCGCGCCTCCGCGCTAGAATCCCCCGTCGCCCCGCTCCGGGCGAAGAGGGGGTCATCGATGAAGTGGTACGCCTTGGCGCGGCCCGTCGCGGCCGCGGCGGCGCTCTGCGCCGCGCTGGCCGCGTCGCCGGCCGAAGCCGCGAAAGCGCGCGAGCTGGTCTTCACGAGCGGCTGGCCCGCCGTCTCCGATCAGGAAATCACGATCAAGGAGATCCCGTTCGCCCCCGGCGCGCCGGCCGTCGTGCTGCTCGACGCGCGCCAGGAGGAGTGGTGCCAGCGCGGCCCGACGTGGGTCCATCGGCAGCTGTTCTTCCGCCGGCTGAAGGTTCTCACCGAGGAGGGGGCGCGCCGCTTCGCCGAGTACACGCTCCGCGTGCCGGCGGCGGTCCGCGCCGACGCGTTGGACGCGCGGACGCTCCTTCCCGGCGGAACGCCGATCGACGCCAAGGATTTCATCCGGCGCGCGCCCGCGCCCGGCGGCGCGCAGACGATCAGCGTCGCGTTCCCGCGGGTCCAGCCCGGCGCGATCCTCGAGATCAGCTTCGCCGTTCTCGCCGACATCGAATCCGGCTTCGGCGTCGAGCCGTTCGCGATCCAGGGGCCGCTGCCCAAGCTCGAGGCGCGCTTCGTCTACCTGCCGATGGCCGGGCTGAAGTGGAGCACCGCCTTCAGCGGCGTGCCCCGGGAACTCTCGCAGCCGACGGACGTGGCGCTCGGCGGCGTGCGGCACGCGTTCGTGTGGTCGTTCACCAACGTCCCCGCGCTTCCCGACGAGCCGTTCAGCCCGCCCGCCGCGGACGCGGGGATGATGATGTACGTGGTCCCGCTCTCCTTCCACGGCGACATGACCGCCTCGCAGCCCCTCGTCGGAGCCGTGCCGAGATCGGGCGGCGCCGTCCACAACAGCGAAGCCTACGACATCGCCAAGGACTGGACGTCGTGGTCGGCGCTCGAACGCGATCGCTGGAACACGTGGTCCGACCGGAAGAACGCCCAGATCCGCGCTCTCGGCGCCGCGGCGGCCGCGGGGCCGGCGACCGCGCAGGACAAGGCGGAAGCGGTGCGCCGCGCGCTCGCGGCGCGCGTCCGGGTCGAGGTCGCTTCGTACGCGCGGATCAACGACGACGCCGACGACGCGTTGGCCGCCGGCCGGGTCAGCACGGCGGAGTTCGCCGGCCTGGCCCGGGTCGCGCTGCGCGAGGCCGGCGTTTCGTCGACGATCGCCGCGACCCGCCGTCGCTCGGACGGCCGCATGCCGCTGGACTTCCCCGTGCCGCCGCTCTTCGACGACGCGATCCTGCTCGTGGACGTCGGCGGAAGTCCGACGTTCTGGGCGCCCGCCTCGGGGCTGCCCGTCGGCGCGCTCCCGACCGAACTGCGGGGGGTGGCCGCGATGCCCCTCGACGGCGCGGCGACAAGGCCGTTGACCACGCCGGCCCCGGCCGCCGGCGACAACCGCGCGGCGCGGACGACGAAGGGGACGCTCGACGCCTCCGGCACGATCGTCGCGCAGACGACGATCACGCCTTCCAAGGGCGGCGCCGGCGACTGGCGCATCTGGCTGCGCGGCGCGACGGACGACGCGGCGCGCCGGGCCGTGGCCGCCGAGTACCTCCGCCCGCTCCTTCCGGCGGCGGAAGTGACGGCGGTCTCCGCGGTCAATCTGGACGACGAATCGAAGGAACTGCAGATCGTCGTCGAGTGGAAAGCGGAGCGCGCCGCGAAGCTCGAGGGCGCGACGCTGCGGTTGAAGCCGGCGCTCTTCGCGCCGTTGCGTTCGGCCGATTGGGCCGCGGCGGGGCGCGCGACGACCGTCGTCCTCGGCGACCCGCGGGACGAAACCGACGTCGTCACGCTGCAGCTTCCGGAGGGCGTCGCCTCCGCCAAGACGGTTCCGGCGCTGCGGATGCCGACGAGCTCCTACGGCGCGTTCGAGGGATCGTGCGACAGCTGGTCCGGCAAGGTCGTGATGCGCCGCCACGTCCGCGTCGATGCGGCGGAGTTCCCGGCGTCGGCGTGGAGCGGCGTCCGGACTTGGTACGGCCGGATCGCCCAGTTCGACGACGCGGACATCGTCGTCGAGCTGCCCAAGAAGTAGCTCGATCGACGAAAAGAAAAACCGCGGCGCGGACGAAGCCGTCCGCGCCGCGGTCTTGCGTTCGGGTTCCGCGCCGCGCGTCGGTCAGGAGACGCGCGATCCGGCCGGTATGATCTCGTCCACCGTCAGCACGCGGGTCACGCCGTCGGGGCTCGTCGCCGCGAGGAGCATCCCCTGCGACTCCAAGCCGCGCAGCTTGGCCGGCTTGAGGTTGGCCACGACGATGATCGTCTTGCCGACGAGATCCTCGGGGGCGTAGGTCTTGGCGATGCCGGCGACGATCTGCCGCTTCTCGTCGCCGAGGTCGATCTCGAGCCGCAGCAGCTTGTCGGCGTTCGGGTGCTTCTCCGCGACGAGGACCTTGGCCACGCGCAGCTTCACCTTGGCGAAGTCGTCGTATTCGATCAGTTCGGCCGCGGGGGCGGCGGGGGCGGCGGCCGGCGCGGGGGCCGGGGCGGGCTTGGCTTCTTCGGTCATCTTCTGCGTGTCCTTCTTCTTGGCCGGCGCGGCCGCGGCCGCGCCCAGGATCAGCTTCTTGTCGAGGCGCGGGAAGACCGCCTCGCCGGCGCGCACGGCTGCGCCGCCGACCGGCCAGTCGGTCCTCGCGAAGAGGTCCTCGCCGGGCTTCGTCAATGCGCCGGGGTCGTCCGGCAGGCCGAGCGTCGCCCAAAGCCGCGCCGCCGCCGCCGGCATCGCCGGATGGAGGCGCAGCGCGAGATGCGCGAGCTGCCCCGCCGCGGCGCGCAGGACGCCGTCGCACTCGTCCTCGCGTCCGGCGCGGCGCCACGGCTCGCGCCGCACGAGGAACTTGTTGAGCGCGTCGGCCCACTCGGTGAGGGCGCGCAGCGCGCCGGCGGGATCGTGCCGCGCGAAGCTGTCGGCGTACGCGGCGCGGGCCGCGGCCGCCGCCGCGTCGAGCGTCTCGTCGGCGAGCGGCGCGACGTCCGGCACCTTCCCCTCCGGCCGCTTGGCGACGAGCGCGGCGACGCGCGAGAAGAGGTTGCCGATGTTGTTGGCGAGGTCGGCGTTCGTCCGCTCGAGCAGCGCCTCGTCGGAGAAGGAGCCGTCCTGCCCGAGCGGGATCTCGCGCAGCAGGAACCAGCGCAGCGCGTCCGTCCCGAAGTCCTCCAGCAGCTGCCCCGGACGGACGACGTTGCCGAGCGACTTCGACATCTTCGCCTCGTCCTTCAGCCACCAGCCGTGGCCGAAGACCGTCGTCGGCAGCGGCAGCTTGGCGGCCATCAGGAACGCCGGCCAGTAGACGGCGTGGAAGCGGAGGATGTCCTTGCCGACGAGGTGGAGCACGGTGCGGTCGTCGCGCGCTTCCCAGTAGCGGTCGTAGAGCGCCGCCTCCCCCTCGCGCCCGAAGCCGAGCGCCGAGAGGTAGTTGGCCAGCGCGTCGAACCAGACGTAGACCGTCTGCTCCGGATCGCCGGGGAACGGGATCCCCCACGCGACCTTCTCCACGCTGCGGGAGATCGACAGGTCCTTGAGCCCCTGCTCGACGAACGAGCGGACCTCGTTGAGGCGCGTCCCCGGCTGCACGAACTCCGGCCGCTCGGCGTAGAGCTTCAGCAGCGGCTCGGCGTAGGCGGAGAGGCGGAAGAACCACGACGTCTCCTCGACCTCCTCCACCGGGTGCCCTTGGTCGGGGCACTTGCCGTCAACGAGCTGGTTCTCGGGATAGAACGCCTCGCAGCCGGTGCAGTACCAGCCGCGGTAGCTCCCCTTGTAGATCGCGTCCGGGCTCTCGCGGCGGATCTGCGCGAAGAGCGCCGCCACGCCCTTCTTGTGCCGCTCCTCCGTCGTGCGGATCAGGTCGTCGTTGCTCACGTCGAGGCGCGGCCAGAGGCCGCGGTAGTTCGCCACGACCTCGTCGGCCAGCTGCTTCGGCGCGATCCCCTTGGCCGCCGCGCTGCGCTGGATCTTCTGCCCGTGCTCGTCGGTGCCGGTGAGGAAGTAGACGTCGTCGCCGGCGAGGCGGTGGAAGCGCGCCAGCGCGTCGGCCACGATCGTCGTGTAGGCGTGGCCGATGTGCGGCTGGTCGTTGACGTAGTAGATCGGCGTGGTGACGAAGAACGTTCGCTGGCTCATTCGCGGTCCTTGTCCGCGCCGTCGCCGCGGCGGGAGTAGCTCTCGCGCGCGGCTTGGCGCACCTCGTCCACCGTCTTCCCCGCGGCGTCGGCCGCGCGGCGGCAGTCTTCGAATTCCGGTTGCCCGCGGCGCGGGCGGCGCGCGGCGTCGAGGGCGCGCTTGATCCGCACGGCGCCCCACGGCGTCTCGACGCTCACCGTGTCGCGGTCGTACTCGTGGCGCCGCTCCCGCCGCGCGCGCACGCCGAGCGTCGGGCTCTCGGCGAGGATCAGCGCGGCGAGCTCCGCCTCCCGCTCCGGGTCGGCGACGACCGTGAGCAGGAAGCCGGGGCGCCCCTTCTTCATCTGCACCGGCGCGACGAACGCGTCCCGCGCGCCGGCGGCGAGGAGCCGCTCGACGATCACCGGCACGTCCTGCGGCAGCACGTCGTCGAGCGCGGTCTCGAGGACCGCGACCTCGCGCGCCGAAGCGGCGCCGTCGGCCCGTCCCAAGACGCCGCGCAGCACGTTGGCGAGGCGCGCGTCGTCGCGCCCCCCGGCGCCGTGTCCGGCGCGCTCCAGCGTCATCGCCGGGCCGGGGCCGAACTCGGCGACGATCGCGCGGAGGATCGCCGCGCCGGTCGGCGTGATCAGCTCGCGGTCGATCGGCCCGAAGGCGACCGGCGCGCCGGCGAGCAGTTCGACGACGGCCGGTCCCGGCGCCGGCAGGACGCCGTGCGCGCAGACGATCGTGCCGCCGCCGAGCGGCAGCGGCGCGGCGCAGGTCACGCGCGCGACGTCGAGCTCGGCGAGCGCGAGCGCGGCGCCGCAGATGTCGATCAGCGCGTCGTCGGCGCCCGCCTCGTGGAGGTGGACTTCCTCGAACGCGCGGCCGTGGACCTTGGCCTCGGCGCGGAAGAGGAGCTCGAAGGCGCGCAGGGCCGTTTCCTTGGCCCGATCCGGCAGGTCGGCGGCTTCGACGATCCCCTTCACGTCGGCCCACGTCCGTCCGCCGTGGCCGTGCCCGCGGCCGTGGGCGTGGCCGCTCGCCTCGGCTTCTTCGTGCGCGGCGTGGTTCTCTTCGGCGGGCGGCTCCTCGACGCCGCGGACGTGGACGCGGACCCGCGCCGCGTCGAGCGCCCCGCGCCGCGCCCGCTCCACGCCCACCTCGACGCCGTCGAGGCCGAGGCGGCGCGGCAGCGAGGCCAGCGTCTCCTCCGGCAGCCCGAGATCGGCGAACAGGCCGAGGAACATGTCCCCGGCGGCGCCGCCGAGCGGATCGAGATGCAGGATGCGGGCCATCGCCGAGTCTCCTCGCGGCGCGCGACCGAGCGACGCGCGCGCCTTCCGGCCGCGGGGGCCGGACGCACGGATGCTAGCAACAAACGAGGCGCTTCGCCCTCTCCGGCGGGCGCGGAAGGGGGGCTTCGCGCCGCGCCCGCGGAACGCGCCGAAACCGCGACGAGATCGACGTCGCCGGGCGGCGCGGAACGGCGCTTCGCCGACCGGCCGCCGCGGGCTCGCCGTCAGACGACGACGTCGTCGTCCACGAGTTCGAGATCGAGGCGCGGGAGACGCCAACGGGCGCCGGCGCGCCGCGCCGGCACGGCGAGCAGCTCCAGCGTCCCCTGCGGCGCGGGGAGCCCGGCCATCTTCGCCAGCGGGGCGAGCGTCTCCGGACCGAGCCGCCCGCCGATCGGGTAGGGGGGCTCGGCCCCGGCGACGATCGTCCAGGCGCCGAGCAGGCGCGAGGCGGCGCGGGCGAGGGTCATCGGCCGCGCGGTCAGGAAGGCGGGAACGGCCACCGGCCCCTTGCGCCAGAACGGCAGCGCGGTCGCCTCGCCCGCGTCGCCGGGCGGCAGGTCGGCGACGCGCCGCGCCGTGATCGGCGTCGCGATCCCCGCGGTGAAGAGGAAGGCTCGCCCGCATTCCTTGCAGAAGCAGACGATGTCCCGCGCGCTGCCGGCGAGGTCGCCGTTGCAGACCGGACAGGCGAGCGGCACGAAGCGCGGCCCGCGGCTCACGACTTCTCCTCCATCGAGCGCGCGAGGCGGACCAGGCCGACGCCGGCGGCGGCGAGGATCGCGGCCGCGAAGACGACCATGCGCAGGCGGGACGCGGCGATGTCGTAGTGCGAGGCCTGCGTGAAGAGCCCCGCGTGCGCCAGCGCCCCTCCGGCGAGCCCCGCGACCGCGGCCCCGAGCGAGAGGAGCCGTCGCTCCAGCGCGCGGACCGAGACGGGCGCAAGGTCGTACGACACGACCTCGCCCGAGACGCCGTCGATCGCCGCCGTGCCCCGCGCGCCGCCGCGCGAGAGGCGCGCGAAGTAGACCGGGTGGTAGACGAGCCCCATCTCCCGCGTCAGCTCCACCGCCTCGGCCTCCGCGCCGGGCAGCAGCCCGCCGATCAGTCCCTCGCGCGCCGCGGCCATCACCGCGTCCACCTCCGCTTCGGCGCGCCGCCGCGGCACGAACGGATCGAGCACGACGCCGCGTTCGCGCAGATCGGGATGGAACAGGATCAGCTTCCGCCCGCGCCCCTCCTTGCGCCCCGCGGCGAGCCCGGGCACGCGCTGCCGCCGGCGGTCGAGGGTCGGCAAGCCCATCTCGTCGAGCGGGCAGGCGGAGACGAGCGCCACCTGCACCCGCTGCACCTCGCGCGAGACGTCCTCCGGCGCGCCCTCGACGCGCCGCTGGACGTACGAGGCGCGGCCGTCCTCGGCGATGTCCCGCTCGAGGACCGTCTTCTCGCGCGCCCGCTGTCCCCGCACGCGTCCCACGAGCACGCTCTCGGCGCGCCAGAACGGAACGAAGATCAGCTCGGCGGAATCGACCTGCGGCGCCGGCTGCCCGTCGGCCGCGGCCCGTTCCGCGATCCGCGCCGCGAGGGCGTCCGGCTCGATCTCCGGCAGCGCGGCCAGCGCGGGACCGCCGCGGGCGTCCTCGATCCGTCCGAGGACGCCGCACGACTCGCAGCGCGCGAGCTGCCCCGCCGCCCCCTCGGGGTCGGGCGTGCCGCCGCAGCGCGGGCAGGCGAGCGGCGCGATCTCGTCGGCGCGGCTCATCGGGACGCCTTCCACCAGACGACGCCGAGGGCGGCGCCGGCGACGGCGAGCGAGTAGGGGAACGGAAGGACGATCGCGCCGGCGGCGCTCGCGGCGAGGACGAGCAGCGACTCGCGCTCCAGAAGGCCGCGCGGCGCGGCGGCGCGCGAGGCGGCGACGTCGGGGGCGAGGACCTGCCCCGACAGCGCGTCGCACCACGCGGCGGAGACGCGCCCCGAGGAGCGCAGCGCCACGCGGTAGAACGGATAGTCGATCCGCGCCGTTGCCGCGGGCGGCTCGAACGCCGGCTCGACGCGCGCCGCCCCCTTCGCCGCCGCGGCCGCCTCTTCGCCGCCGTCGGCGACGAGGTCGGTCCCGGCGGGACGCCACGCTTCGCGGAGGGCGGGCGGCAGGTCGGCCAGCGGGGCGAGCGGCTCGCGGGGCGAGCCGGTCTTGGCGAACGGGTAGAAGACCAGATCGGCCGTCCCCGCGGTCCACGGCTCGGGGGCGCCGGAGAGGGCGGACGCGACGAGGCGCCGCGCGTCGTCGGGGGACAGGCGCGGCTTGGCGAGCATCGGCCGCGCGACCTCGTCCGGCGAGGCGAAGATCGCGCCGCACCACGGGCAGCGGTCGATCCGCGCCAGCGACGGATCGTCGATCGTCGCGCCGCACGACGGGCAGGTGGACGCCTCGGTCATCGGCGCGCCACGTCCGCGCCGCTCCGCAGGGCGGCGCTCTGGCTCGGTGCTCCCGGCGTCCACTGGGACAAGAAAGCCTCGCTGCGATCGCGCGGCGCCCCGCCGCGCGTCGATGGCCTCATACTCCCGGCGGGGAACGGTCCCGTCAACCCCGGCGGCGGCGGTGGATGCGGGGGAGCGGCTGGGCTAGATTTCCCCCCGCGCATCTATTTGGGGATGCCCTTTCCGAATCAAGGCGCAGCAGTGACCGATCAGGAACGGTTGACGCAAATCAATCCGACGCTCGGGCGCGGCTTCCGTCCGCCCGCCGCGCTGGTGTTGCTGACGGTCGTGCTCGTCGTCGGTCTGGTTCCGCTCGTCTTCTACGGCCGCCTCGTCACGAACGAGATGACCGACGCCCTCGTCGCCTCGGCGCAGGAACGGCAGTTGCGGTTGGCCGAGGCGGCGGCGATGCGCCTCGACGCGTTCGTCGACCAGAGCGGACGCGAGGCGGCGAAGATCGGCGAGGCGCTGGCGAGCCTTCCGGCGATCGACGCGCCGCGGCTCGGCGCCTTCCTCGACGACGCGACCGCCGCGGTCCGCTTCGTGCCCGTCGGCGGCGCGCCGCTCGCCGCGGCCTGGCCCGACGCCGACCTCGGCGCGCTGCGCGGTCCGCTCGACCAGGACGCGCGGGCCGCCGCCGACCAATCGGTCGCCCCGGCCGCCGGCGCGCCGCGTCCCGTGCTGATGGCCGGGCCGTTCGCGCTGGAGCGGCCGCGCGGCCTCGCGGTGATCGTCTCCTGTCCCGTGCAGCGCGGCGGGCGCGTCGTCGGCGTCTACCAGCAGGTCGCGCTGATCGAGAAGACGTGGGCCGAGGCCACGGCCGCCGTGCCGGAGCCGATGCGGATCTTCCTGCTCCGCGGCGACGGGGCCGTCGTCTCCGCGCCGCGCGGCCTCGCGGCCGGCGCCGACGCGTTCGGCCGGCGCGAGGTCGTGCAGCAGTTCCTCGCCTCGCGCGGCCGGTCGCGCGGCTCGCGCTCGTACGAAGGGGCGGGGCCGGACGGCGCGCCGCGCCCGATGCTCGGCTCGTTCGCCGCGACGGCGCACGGCTGGGGCGTCTTCGTCGAGGTGGACCAGAACCTGGCGCTCGCGCCGGTGGCGCGGCTGACGCGGCTGGCGACCTACGGCGCCGCGCTCGCCGCGGCCCTCGCGCTCGGCGCCGCGCTGCTCCTCGGCGGCATGATCAGCCGCCCGATCCAGCGGCTCGCCGCGATCTCGAACCGGTTGGCGGAAGGGGAATTCGAGGAACGCGCTCCCGGCTCGCGCGTCGCCGAGCTCGACGTCCTCGCCTCGAACTTCAACCGCATGGCGGCGCGGCTCGGCGAACTCGTCGAGCGGTTCCGCGTCGCGGCGCGCGACGCGAACGACATGTTCCTCGGCACGATCCGCGCGCTCGCCGAGGCGATCGACGAAAAGGACCCCTACACCAAGGGCCATTCGGTGCGGGTCAACCGCTGCGCGGTGATCATCGGCCGCTACCTCGGCCTGTCGCGCGAGGAGATGCGCCACCTGCAGATCTCCTCGCTGCTGCACGACGTGGGGAAGATCGGCATCGACGACGCGATCCTCAAGAAGCCCGCGGCGCTCTCGGAGGACGAGTTCGCCGTGATGAAGACCCATCCCGAGCGGGGCGCGAAGATCATGGGACGGATCCCGCAGATGCGGAACATCATCCCGGGGATGCGGTTCCACCACGAGCGCTTCGCCGGCGGCGGCTATCCGACCGGCCTCAAGGGGGGCGAGATCCCGCTGCAGGCGCGGATCATCGCCGTCGCCGACACGTTCGACGCGATGACGACCGACCGCCCCTATCAGCGCGCGCTGCCGGTGCGGGAGGCGGTCGCGCGGATCAACGACATGAAAGGGCGGATCCTCGATCCGGGCTGCGTCGAGGCGTTCAACCGCGCCTACGAGGCGGGGGAGTTCGAGGACTTCGGCCGCCGCCTTCCCGCCGACGCGGCGCCGCGGGCCGACGCCCCCGACGCCGTCGCCGGAGAGCGGCGCGGGAACTGATCCCGCGCGCGCCCCGCGCCGCGCCGCTCAGCCGAGCGGCCAGATCCGCGCCGACCAGATCACCGTCCCGAAAAAAACGCTCTCGAACGACTGCCCGCCGCCGAGCGGGACGCGCCGCGGCGCGCCCGCGGCCTGCGGGTCGGGGAGCAGCCAGAGCGCGTCCTCGGCCAGCGCGGCGCGGTGGAGGCGCAGCCCCTCGGGGAGCGCGAAGGCGTGGATCAGCGCCGGGTCGAAGGCGGGCGGGCGGCGGTCCACGACGACGAGGTCCCGCGGCCGCAGCCACGAGACGACGGCCCTGCCGTTCGTCTCGTCGATCCGAAGCGCCACGAGACCCTTGGCGGTGGAGCGGTCCACGAGACGGGCGTCGAGCGCGACGAGCGCTTCCGTCTCGTCGCGCGGCGGCGGATCGTCCTTCGGCGTCGCCCCCGGCGCGACGAGCGGCACGCGCAGCGTCGGCGCGCGCTCGTCGTCCTCCAGCTTGTACGCGACCTGGAACTCGTACCGCTCGGCGAGGCGCGGCCGCCCCGGCGGACGCCGGCCGTCCGGCGCCGCGTCCTCCGGCTCGCCTTCCGGCCGGTCGGCGCCTCCGCGCGGCAGACGCTGAGCTTCGGCGTCCGCCCCGCGCAGGCGCCAAACGGCGTCCCGCGTCGCTTCGTCCATGCGGGCCGTCGCGGCCCACACGCGGTAAACGTCCTCCCGTTCGCCGAGGGCGCGGGCGATTCTCACCGCGACCTCTTCGGACGGAATCTTCTCGCCGTGCTCGATCAGCGAGACATACGACGGACTCACCCCCGCGCGCCGCGCCAGCTCCATTCCTGTCAGGCCGCGGCGCAGGCGAAGGGTTCGGATGCGTCGGTGCAGATCCACGGGCGGTGCCTCTTGTCGCGATCCCCCCCGCCCGCAACCATGGTAATTGGGGCGCGGGTGGGCGGCAACGAGAGGGGACGATCAGAGGGCCGAGGCGGCCCGCGCCAACGCCTCCTTGAACGCGCGGTACGGCGCCTCGCCGAACAGGACGAAGGTGATCTCCGCGACGGCGCGGGGGCCCTGGCGGAGGAACCCGATCGCCTGCTCGACGGCGATCGCCGCCGCCTCGGCGAGCGGGTAGCCGTAGACGCCGGCCGAGATGGCGGGGAGCGCGACGTGCGCCGCGCCGAGGCCGTCGGCGACGGCGAGCGCCGAGCGGTAGGCCGAGGCGAGGAGCGCCGGCTCGCCGTGCGCGCCGCCGTTGTAGACCGGACCGACGGCGTGGACGACCCACCGCGCGGGAAGCTCGCCCGCGGTCGTCGCGACCGCCTTTCCCGTGGGGCAGCCGCCGATGCGGCGGCACTCTTCCATGATCCGCGGGCCGCCGCGGCGGTGAATCGCGCCGTCCAGTCCGCCGCCTCCGGCGAGGGCGCTGTTCGCCGCGTTGACAACCGCGTCGCAGGCGAACTGCGTGAGGTCGCCCATCGCCACCCGAATCGCGCCGCCGCCTATGCGTCGTTCTTCCATCGCGTCGTCCCCCGTTTCCGCCGCCCGCGCGCCGCGGCGCGGGGCCTCGGCCCCATGCCGTTCGGCCGGCCGATCGTGGTCTACACTACAACACCATGAGCGACGAGAGACGCGACGACGACCACGTGGACGTGATGCAGACGATCGCCGAGAGCGGCCGCGCGGCGCTGCGCGCGCTCTGGGAGCGGCGCGACGAGCGGGAGTCGCTGAAGCCCGAGGAACGCCGCCTCCTCGAACTGCTGGAGCGGCACAAACAGTTCCGTCCGTTCTGGGACGGCGCCGATCCGGAGCCCGGAACGAACCCGTTCCTTCACGTCCATTACCACGTCGCCGTCGCCGAGCAGGTCGCCTCCGGCGCTCCCCCCGAGGCGAAGGCCGCGCTGGAGCGGCTCGTCGCGGCGGGCGTCGATCCGCACGAGGCGGAGCACAAGGTCATGGAGGCGCTGATCCTCGAGTTCTACGACATGCTGAAGCGCCGCGGGCCGTTCGATCAGGAACGCTACCGCCGTCGCCTCGCCGAGTTCGGCTGCGCCGTCTGAATCGACCTCGGCCGCGCCGGCCCGCGCCGCCGCCGCCGTCGCCTCGCCGCGCTCGGCCGGGCCTCTTCGAGCGCGCCCGCGCGCGTCCGGCCGCCCTCCCCGATCTTTCCCGCCCCGTCCCCTCAAGCCGCCGTCCCCCGGTCCGATAGGGATGATGTCCGGCGGGGTCTCTGGTCCGGCGCGAGCAGTCGCGCCTTGGGCCGGCGCCCGCCGCCGACGCATCGAGCGAGAGGCGGACATGGGACGGCCCGAAGCCGAATTTCTCGAACAGCTCGACCACGCGCTGGCGCAGGCCGCGAAGTGCAGCCCCGCCGGCGGGCAGGGGGCGGCGGACCTGCGCTGGGCGCTGGACGACGCCAAGGGAACCGTACCGCCGTCGTGGACGAGGGTCCTGGCGCTGCTGGACCTCGCCGGGCGCGCCCTCGAGGCCGCCGGCGCCGGTCCGGGGGAGGCCGCGGCGTCGCTCGGCGCGCTGGTCGTGGACAGCCTGAAGGGCCTGGCCTCGACGGTGCGCGAGGGCGCGACCGGCGGCGCGGCGGTGGAGCAGGCGATCGCGGCGCTGAAGATGGCGCTCGGTCCGGCCGCCGCGGCGCCCGCGCCGGCCTCCGCCCCGTCGGCGCCCGCGGTCGCCGCGCCCGCGCCGCCGGCGAAGGCGAGCGCGCCCGCTCCGGCGCCCGTCGCCGCCGCGCCGGCGCCGACGCCGGCCGCTCCGCCCGCCCCCGCGCCCGAGGCCGCCCCGGACGTCTGGCGCCTCCTGCCCGACGACGCCGACCGCGAGCTGCTCGGCGAATACGTCACGGAGAACCTCGAGCTGCTGCAGGGCGCCGAGGCGGCCCTGCTCACGCTGGAGACCGACCCCGAGGACGAGGAGGCGATCAACACCGTCTTCCGCGCCTTCCACACGATCAAGGGGACGTCGGCCTTCGTCGACATCACGTCGGTCGCCACGCTCGCCCACAAGGCGGAGACGCTGCTGGCCCGCGTGCGCGACAAGCAGATCCGCTACGGCGGCATCTACGCCGACCTCGCGCTCCGCTCCTCCGACGCGATCAAGGAGCTGATGTTCGCGCTCAACGCGGCGATGGCCGGCGAGGAGCCGTCGAAGCCGGCCGGCTACGACGAGCTGCTTTCGGCGCTCGCCGACCCCGAGGCGCTGATCGCCGCCGGCGCCGCCGCGGAGGAGCACGACGTCGAGCCGCCGCACATCCGGATGGCCGACATCCTCGTCGCCGAGGGAAAGGTCGAGCCGCAGGTCGTCCAGGCCGTGGCCGACGCGCGCGGCGACGACAAGCTCGGCGTGGCGATGGTCAAGGCGGGGGTCGTCGGCGCGACCGACGTCGCCGACGCGCTGCGCAAGCAGAAGAAGCTGGACAAGCTGCGCAACGCGGCGGTGGACTCCTCGGTCCGCGTGCGCACCGACCGGCTCGACCGCCTGATCGAGATGGTCGGCGAGCTGGTGATCGCCCAGTCGATGGTCGAGCAGGACCCGACGGTGCGCGACGGCGCGCACTTCGACCTCGCCCGCAAGACCTCCCACATGGGCAAGATCGTGCGCGAGCTGCAGGACCTCTCGATGGCGATGCGCATGGTCCCGCTCAAGTCGACGTTCCAGAAGATGGCCCGCCTCTCGCGCGACCTCTCGCAGAAGATCGGCAAGGAGGTCGAGTTCACGTCGGAGGGGGAGGACACCGAGATCGACCGCAACATGGTCGACGCGGTGGGCGACCCGCTGGTCCACATGATCCGCAACGCGGTGGACCACGGGATCGAGCTGCCCGACGACCGCGCCGCGGCGGGGAAGGAGCGCACGGGGCACGTGCACCTCTCCGCCTGCCACTCCGGCGGCTCGGTCGTGGTGACGATCGTGGACGACGGGCGCGGCCTCGACCGGGACAAGATCGTCCGCAAGGCGCTGGCCAAGGGGATCATCGACAGCGACAAGGGGCTCTCCGACGACGACGTCTGGTCGCTCCTCTTCGCGCCGGGGTTCTCGACCGCGGAGAAGGTGACCGACGTCTCCGGACGCGGCGTCGGGCTCGACGTCGTCAAGCGGAACGTCGAGGGGATGCGCGGCCGGATCGACATCTCGACCCGCCTCGGCGGCGGGACGACGTTCGCGATCTACCTGCCGCTGACGCTGGCGATCACCGACGGGATGCTGATCCGCGTCGGCGGGCAGCGGTACATCCTGCCGACGGCGAACATCGCCAAGGCGTTCCGGCCGACCCGCAAGGAGATCTCGACCGTCGTCGGCGCGGGCGAGATGGTGTCGTACAGCGACGCGCACATCCCGCTGTTCCGCCTCGCGCGCCTCTTCCACGTCGACGGGGCGATCGACGACCCGACGCGCGGCCTGCTCGTGGTCGTGCGCGACGGCGGCGGCTACTACGCCCTTCTGGCCGACGAGATCATCGGCCAGCAGCAGATCGTCGCCAAGTCGCTCGGCGAAGGGGTTCCGAAGGTCCCCGGCGTTTCCGGCGGCGCGATTCTCGGCGACGGGCGCGTGGGCTTGATTCTCGATCCGCCGGGTCTGGGCGCGCTGGCCCGGCGCGGGAGCGAGGCGGACGGCTCGTCCGCCGCGCCGGCCGCGGTGGCTTGACGGCGAACCAACAGGGGAGACGGACGATGAGCACGCAGCAGATCTCCACGGCGGCCGAGACCGCCGAAGAACGGCGGACCGGGCGCCGCGCCGCGGCCGAAGGCGGCAAGTTCCTCACCTTCTTCCTCTCCGAGGAGGAGTACGGGCTCGAGATCCTCCGGGTCTCCGAGATCATCGGGATGATGCCGATCACCCCGATCCCGCGCGTCCACACCCACATCCGGGGCGTGATCAACCTGCGCGGCAAGGTGATCCCGGTCGTCGACCTCCGCCTCAAACTGGGGATGCCCTCGGTCGAGGCGACCGAGGAGACCTGCATCATCGTCGTGCAGGTCAAGGACTCGCCGATGGGGATCATCGTGGACAAGGTCTCCGAGGTCCTCGACATCGGCGCCGACCGGATCGAGGAGCCGCCGACCTTCGGGGCCGACGTGAACACCGACTTCATCCTCGGCATCGGCAAGTCGGAAGGGCGGGTCAAGCTGCTGCTCGACATCGACAAGGTCCTTTCGACCAGCGAGATCCTCGACATCCAGGCGGTGGCGGCGGCCGGCGAGGCCGAGCCGCAGCCGGCGGGCGTCGGCGCGTGAAGGGGATCGGCGCGGCCGCGGCGGACCACGACGGTCCGCCCCGCGGCGACGCGTCGCCGGCCGGCGGCGCGCCGGCGGACTTCCTGTCCGACCTGCGCGTCCCCGACCTCTCCGACCGCGCCTTCCGCCGCGTGGCGGAGCTGGCCCACTCCGTGGCCGGGATCAAGCTGCCGCCGGAGAAGCGGGAGCTGGTCAAGTCGCGGCTGATCAAGCGCGTCCGCGCCCTCGAGACCGCGGGGTTCGACGAGTACGTCGCCGTCGTCGAGCGGGATCCCGAGGAACTGGGGCGGATGATCGACGTCCTCACGACGAACAAGACGAACTTCTTCCGCGAGGAGGCGCACTTCGCCTTCCTGCGGAACGAGGCGCTGCCGCGGATCGCCGCCCGCGGCCGCAAGCTCCGCGTCTGGAGCGCCGCCTGCTCGTCGGGGGAGGAGCCGTACACGATCGCGATGGTCCTGCGCGAGTCGCTGCCGGACATCGACGAGTGGGACGCGCGGATCCTCGCCACCGACATCTCGGCGCGGATGATCGCCGCGGCGACGCGCGGCAGCTACCGCGCCGACCAGCTCGACGGCGTGGACAAGGCGCTCCGCGCGCGCTACTTCCGCGGCTCGGAGCGCGAGGGGCGGTTCGAGGCGGGGGACGCGCTGAAGCGGCTCGTCACCTTCGCCCGGCTGAACCTGATGCAGGACTGGCCGATGCGCGGCCCGTTCGACGTCGTCTTCTGCCGCAACGTGATGATCTACTTCGACAAGCCGACGCAGGAACGGCTCGTCAACCGCTTCTTCGACCTGATCTGTCCGGGCGGCTACCTCTTCGTCGGCCATTCGGAGAGCCTGACGCCGCTCGAGCATCGCTATCAGTTCGTGCAGCCGGCGACCTACCGGCGGCCGGCCTGAGGGAGACGACGCGATGCGGCTGGTCGTCGGCATCGCCGACATGAAGCTGTCGACCTCGCGCGGCGATCAGCTGATCACGCACGCGCTCGGCAGCTGTCTCGGGATCACCGTGTTCGACCCGGTGGCCGGCGTCGGCGGGATGCTGCACGTGATGCTCCCGCAGTCGTCGATCGACCCGGAGAAGGCGACCGAGAACCCGCACATGTTCGTCGATTCCGGCGTGCCGCGCCTGTTCATCGAGGCCTACAAGCTCGGGGCCCAGAAGTCGCGGATGCACCTCAAGGTCGCGGGCGGCGCCTCGACGCAGGGGATCGGCGACGAGGACTACTTCCAGATCGGGAAGCGGAATATCGTTATGCTGCGCAAGCTGCTGTGGAAGAACGGCGTGATGATCACGTCCGAGGACGTGGGGGGGACCTCCTCGCGCACGATGCTCCTCGATTTGGCCGACGGGAGCGTCTCGTTGAAGGTCCAAGGCGTCGAGAAGGTTTTGTAGGCGAAGAGGGCCGAAGCCATGGGTATCAAAGTGCTCGTCGTGGACGACAGCTCGGTGATGAGGTCGATCATCATCAAGACGCTCCGGCTGTCCGGGCTGGAGTTGGAGTCCGTCCTGACCGCGGGAAACGGCCGGGAGGCGCTGCTCGTGCTGGAGAACAACCCGGTCGACCTGGCGCTGGTGGACATCAACATGCCCGTGATGAACGGCGAGGAGCTGCTCGACGCCGTGCGCGCCGAGCCGGCCCTCGAGGGGCTGAAGATGATCGTCGTCAGCTCCGACCACACCGACGCGCGGATGGAGCGGCTCGCCGCCAAGGGCGTGCCGATCGTCCACAAGCCGTTCAATCCCGCCACGCTCAAGGAAACGATCGTCAAACTGACGGGAGCCGAGATCCATGACGACGGACCGACTGGCGAACTCTCTTTCTGACGCCGCCGCC
>JAJFTU010000465.1 GCA_021372775.1 bacterium
CCGCCCGGCGCTCTTTTGGCTATCCTTCGCCCGCATTCCGGGAGATCGAACGATGGCGACGACGGCGGACTTCAAGAAGGGGTTCCGGATTCTCGTGGACGGGCAGCCGTGGGCGCTGGTGGAGCACACCATCCAGTCCCCCTCGGCGCGCGGCGGGCAGACGCTGGTCAAGGCCAAGCTGCGCAACCTGATCGACGGCTCGTTCATGGAGAAGGTCTGGAAGGCCGGCGAGTCGTTCGACGAGCCGGACCTCACCTTCCGCGTCGCCTCCTACCTCTACTCCGACAGCGACGACGCCTACTTCATGGACACCGAGTCGTACGAGCAGTTCCAGCTGCCGCTGGAGAAGCTCGGCGACATGGTTCCCTGGCTGACCGAGAACATGGAGGTCCGCGCGATCCACTTCGGCGGCGAGGTGGCCAACATCGAGCTGCCGAAGGTCGTCGTGGTCGAGGTGCTCGAGACCGAGCCGACGGTGCGCGGCAACACCGCCTCGGGGAAGGTGCTCAAGCGGGCCGTGGTCGCCGGCGGCGTCGAGCTCCAAGTGCCGCTCTACCTCGAGACGGGCGAGAAGATCGAGGTCGATCCGCTCGAGCGGCGCTTCATCCGCCGCGCGTAGGCCTCCTTCCGCCGCTCCGACCGAGGCGCCGCCAAGGCCCCCGTCTCGCCGCCTAGCCGGCCTCGCCGGCTGCGGCCCGACTCAAGTTTCCACGGCGCCGATCGACTGCTGAATTCAGACAAGCGGACTTGTACCCATTTCCCGCGCCGCGGATGCCGCCGAGAGACGTGTAGCTTGGCCGCGTGCTGCGGGACGGCGCTTGATCGTGACGGGCGTACGACGCGGCGGGCCTGCCGAACGCGGTCCTTTTCGCGAACGGGACCCGAGAATCGACGACGCGGGACGCAATGCACAGGCCGCTGCGGATCTTGGCGCTTCCCCCTGCGGCTCCCGCCGGCTCGGGCGGGTCGAACCCTCCGTACTGGGACAGCGGCCTCTACACCTTCGACGGCGCGGGCAATGTCAAGGCGATCGGGACGCAGCGCTTCGCGTACGACGTCGCCGGGCGCCTCGTGCACGCGGAGGTCGTGCCGCAGGCGAACGGCGGGACGGCGGCGGACGTCGAGGAGTACACCTACGACCCGTTCGGGAACCTGCTGGCGCGGACGCTGACGCCGGGCCCCGGGCGGGTCCGGCCGGACGGCGAGGCGAAGCGCGTCGTCGCCGACGCGGCGACGAACCGGCTGCTCGGAACGGCGGTCGTGGACGCGTCGGGCGCGCAGCTGTTCGACGCCTCGGGTAACGCGCGCCACGCGGCGGACTTCGCGCACGACCCGAACGGCGCGGCGGTGCGCTTTCCGGGCCGCGCCGGCTTCCTCGGCGGGGCGCGGTGGGACGAGCTGGGGCGGATGACGGAGTACGTGCAGGGCGACCCGTGGACGGCGGGCGGGACGCCGGCGGAGCGCTACCGCTACGACGCGGGGAACTACCGCTGGCTGCGGACGACGTGGGCGGGGAGGACGACGCTCTCGCTGCGCGACGCGCAGGGGCAGCCGCTCGCGGAGTACGTGGCGGGCCGCGCCGCGGACGGGACGGCGACGTACGCCCTCGACCGGGAGTACGTGCGCGGCCTCGGCCGCGTGCTCGCCGAGCGGCGCTGGACCGGGAGCGCGTTCGAGACGACGTACCAGATGCGCGACCACCTCGGCAGCCTGCGGATCGTGACGGACGCCGCCG
>JAJFTU010000466.1 GCA_021372775.1 bacterium
CTGCGCGTGGCGGGGATCACGCCGGTCCTCGCCCACCCGGAGCGGATCCGCTGGTTCCAGGAGGATCTCGCGCGCCTCGAGTCGGCGATCCGCCTCGGGGCGCTGGGGCAGATGACGGGTTCCAGTTTGGTCGGCGACTTCGGGCGGACGATCGCCGCGCTCGCCGAGACGATGGTGCGGCGCGGGCTCGTCCACGCCCTGGGGAGCGACGCGCACGACACGGAACATCGGCCGCCGCGTCTCGCCGCGGCCCGCGCCCGCTGGGCCGAACTCGCGGGGGAGGACTCCGCGCGGATCGCCGTCGAGGACGCGCCGCGCGCGTTCCTGGGCGGGACGCCGTTCGAGGCGGCCGCGCCGTCGCCGGCGCCGGCGCCGCGCGGCTTCCTCGACCGACTTCTGGGACGCTGAACGCCGAGGAGGTTCGATGACGCTCTATGCCCGGTTCGCCGTTCGAATCCTGTCCGTCGCCGCGGTCGGCGCGGCAATGCTCGCCGGCTGCGGCGCGCCGACGCCGAAGATCGACCGGAAGGTGCCGCAGGAGGGCGCGCTGCAGCACTACCAGCGGGCGCGGCTGGCCTTCGAGCAGAACCGCGTGCCGGACGCGATGAGCGAAATCGAGCGCGCGCTGAAGATGGATCCGAAGCTGCCGCAGGTCTGGTTCTACCGCGGCTACATGTACTTCACGCTGGGCGACTTCGCGAAGGCCGAGGCCGACTTCCGCACGGCGATCGAACGCCACCCGTTCTACACCGACGCGCGGATGTACCTCGCGGCCTGCCTCGACCAGCAGGGGAAGCCGGACGCCGCGCTGGTCGAACTCGACCGCGCGCTCGCCGACACGACCTATCCCACGCCGGAGCAGGTGCGGCTCAACAAGGCGCTGATCCTCGAACGGGTCGGGCGCCGCGACGAGGCCCTGACCGAGCTGCGGCGCGCGGTCGGCGCGCGGCCGAAGTACTACCGCGCCCACTTCGAGATGGGGCGGCTGCTCGCCGCGATGGACCGCTTCGACGAGGCCGAGCTGGCCTTCGAGGCGGCCGAGGCGGGCGAGGGGAAGAATCCGGAGTACCAGCTGGCGCGCGCCGAGACGCTGCTCAAGATCGGCCAGACGAACGACGCGCGGGCCCGCCTGCGGCGCGTCCTCGAACTCGCGCCGGGATCCGAGGCCGCGGCGAAGGCCGCGGCGCTGCTCAAGGAAGAACGCTGATGTTCGGTTCGCTGCGCGACAAACTGCTTTCCGGCCTGCGCAAGACGCGGACCGCGCTCGCCGACGGCGTGGCGCGGCTGACCGGCCGGACGGTGGACGACGGCCTGCTCGACGAGCTCGAGGAGACGCTGCTCGGCGCCGACTTGGGGCCGGAGCTCGCCGCGGAGCTCCGCGGACGGATCGCCGTCGAGATGCGCGGCCGCACGATCGAGGGGCCGGACGAGGTCCTCGCGCTGCTGCGGCGCGAGTTGCTGGCGCTGCTGCCGCCCGCGCCGCCGGCGCCGAACCCCGCGCCGCCGCGCGTGACGCTCGTCGTGGGGGTCAACGGTTCGGGGAAGACGACGACGGTCGGCAAGCTCGCCGCGCTCTGGGCCGGCGAGGGGCGCGGCGTCGTGGTCGCCGCGGCCGACACGTTCCGCGCCGCCGCGGTCGAGCAGCTCGTCGTGTGGGCCGAGCGCGCGGGGGCGCGGGTCGTCCGCGCGCAGGCGGGCGCCGATCCGGCGTCGGTCGCCTTCGACGCGGCGCGCGCGGCCCGCTCGAAGGGCACGGCCGACCTGCTCGTGGACACGGCGGGGCGGCTGCACAACAAGAAGCCGCTGATGGACGAACTGGCGAAGATCTCCCGCGCCGTGGCGCGCGAGATTCCGGGCGCGCCGCACGAGACGCTGCTCGTCGTGGACGGGGCGACGGGCCGGAACGCCGTCAACCAGGCGCGCGAGTTCGCCAAGGCGGCGCCGGTCACGGGGCTCGTCCTGACCAAGCTCGACGGCACCGCGAAGGGGGGCGCGGCGGTCGCGATCGGCCGCGAGCTCGGCCTGCCGGTGCGCTACATCGGCGTCGGCGAAGGGGTGGACGACCTGCTGCCGTTCGACGCCGGACAGTTCGTGGACAGCATCCTCGCGCCGGCCGGGAACGGGAATGCGTGACGGAGACGAACGGCTGCTCGGGCGGGCGATCGAGCTCGCGGCGCGCGCCGGACGCGGCGCGGCGCCGAACCCGCGCGTCGGCGCGGTCGTCGTCGGCGCCGGCGGCGCGATCGTCGGCGAGGGCTGGCATCGCCGCGCGGGGGAGGCGCACGCGGAGACGCAGGCGCTCGCCGCGGCCGGCGAGGCGGCGCGCGGCGCGACGCTCTATCTCTCGCTCGAGCCGTGCGTGCACACCGGCCGCACGCCTCCCTGCGCGCGGGCGATCATCGCCGCGCAGGTGCGGCGGGTCGTCGTGGCGATGATCGATCCCGACGAGCGGGTCGCCGGGCGCGGCGTCGAGGAACTGCGCGCCGCGGGGATCGAGGTCGAGCTCGCCGGCGCGGAGACGGAGCGGGCGGCGGAGCGGCTCAACGAAGACTATCTGCTTCACCGCCGCCGCGGCCGCGCCTTCGCCGCGCTCAAGGTCGCGGCGACGCTCGACGGCCGCATCGCCGACGCGTCGGGCGCCTCGCAGTGGATCACCGGCGCCGAGGCGCGCCGCCGCGCCAAGGAGCTGCGCGGCCTCTACGGCGCGGTCGTCGTCGGAGCCGGCACGCTGCTGGCCGACGACCCCGGTCTGCTGCCGCCCGACGGCCCCGCCGGCGCGCCGCCGTTCCTGCGCTGCATCGTGGACGGCGCCCTGCGCGCCCGTCCCGAGGCGCGGCTCTTCCGCGTCGCCGCCGAGGCGGGGATCGACTCGCCGATCGTGATCTACTGCCGCCCGGACGCCGATCCGGCGCGGCGCGCGGCGCTGGAGCGGGAGGGGGCGGAGGTCGTGCCGCTCGGCGAGGCCGGCGCGCCGATCCCCCCGGCCGAGATCCTGCGGGACCTCGCGCGCCGCGGCGTGCTCGGGGCCTACGTCGAGGGGGGCGGGCGGACGCTCGGCGCCTTCCTCGCCGCCGGCTGCGCCGACAAGTTCTACTGGTTCTCCGCGCCGCGGCTGCTCGGCGACGCCGGCGGCGCGGCCGCGCTCGACGCCGGACCGCGGCCGCTGGCCGCGGCGTTCGACTGGCGGGTCGAGGTGGAGGAGCGGTTGGGAGAGGATAGACTCTTCGTCCTCTATCCCCGCGCCTCGGGGGCGGAACGCGTATAGGACGGCGTTCCCCGGGCGGGGGGCGCGACGGGAGGCGCTCGATGTTCACCGGTCTGGCGGCCGCGGTCGGCGAGCTGGGAGCGGTCCGCGCCAAGGGCGGCGGGCTGACGGTGACCGTCAAGCACGCGCTTCCCGACGGACCGATCGAGCCGGGCGAGAGCGTCGCGGTGGACGGCTGCTGCCTCACCGCGGTCGCCCCGCGCGACGGCGCGTTCGACGCCGACCTCTCGCCGGAAACGCTCTCCCGCACCGGCGGCCGGCTGCGCTGGCGGCCCGGGCGGGCGGTGAACTTGGAGCGGGCGCTGCGCGCCGGCGACCGTCTGGGCGGCCACATCGTGCAGGGGCACGTGGACGGGCTGCTGCGCGTCGCCGCGCTGCGCCGCGGGGCGGGCGGCTTCGCCGAGCTGCGCCTGCGCCTGCCGGCGGCCGCGCGGCGGTACGTCGTGCCCAAGGGCTCGATCGCGCTCGACGGGATCAGCCTGACCGTGGCCAAGCTCGGCGGGGACTTCTTCGAGGTGGCGGTGATCCCCGCCACGCTCGCGGCGACCACGCTCGGCCGGCGGCGCGCCGGCGACGAGATGATCGTCGAGTGGGACGTGATGCTGCGCGCGGCCGCCGCGGCCGCTTTCTCGCCCTCGGGGCCGAGGTAAACCGACAATGCCGTTCGCGACCATCGAAGAGGCGCTCGAAGAGATCCGCGCCGGGCGGATGATCGTCGTCTGCGACGACGAGGACCGCGAGAACGAAGGGGACCTGACGATCGCCGCGGAGAAGGTGACGCCGGAGGCGATCAACTTCATGGCCCGCCACGGCCGCGGGCTGATCTGCCTGCCGATGACCGAGGAGCGGCTCGACGAGCTCAACGTCCCGCTGATGGTCGCGGACAACACGACCCGCTACCAGACCGCCTTCTGCGTCTCGATCGAGGCCCGCCGCGGCACGACGACGGGGATCAGCGCCGCCGATCGTTCGGCGACGGTGAAGGCGGCGATCGATCCCGCGACCCGTCCCGAAGACCTGATGCGCCCCGGGCACATGTTCCCGTTGCGCGCGGTCAAGGGCGGCGTCCTGCGGCGCGCCGGCCAGACCGAGGCCGCCGTCGATCTCGCGCGCCTCGCCGGACTCTATCCGGCGGGCGTGATCTGCGAGGTGATGAAGGACGACGGGACGATGGCCCGCGTGCCCGACCTCGAGGCGTTCTGCGCCGAGCACGGCGTGAAGATGATCACTGTGGCGGACCTGATCCGCTACCGCCTCGCCCACGAGCGGCTCGTGCGGCGGGTCGCCTCGCCGCATCTCCCGACCGAGCACGGCGACTTCACCGTCCACGCCTACGCCAACGACATCGACGGCGACACGCATCTCGCGCTGACCATCGGCGAGCCGTTCGCCGGCGACGACCCGGTCCTCGTGCGGGTCCACAGCGAGTGCATGACCGGCGACGTTTTCGGCTCGCTCCGTTGCGACTGCGGCCCGCAGCTCCACTCGGCGATGGAGCAGGTCGCCCGCGAGGGGCGGGGCGTCGTCGTCTACCTGCGGCAGGAGGGGCGGGGGATCGGCCTCGCCAACAAGCTCCGCGCCTACGAGATCCAGGAGAAGGGGCAGGACACCGTCGAGGCGAACCTCGCCCTGGGGTTCAAGGCGGACCAGCGCGACTACGGCGTCGGCGCGCAGATCCTCTTCGACCTCGGCGTGCGGCGGATGCGCCTCCTCACCAACAACCCGCGCAAGTACGTCGCGCTCTCCGCCTTCGGGCTGGAGATCGTCGAGCGGGTGCAGCTCGAGATCGCCCCGACGAAGGCCAACCGCGCCTACCTGCGGACGAAGCGGGAGAAGCTCGGGCACCTGCTCGAGCGCGCCTGACGGTGGTCCCCGCGCATTGACGCGGGGGCTGTATCTGCTAAAGTGCCACCTTTGCGCGCCCTTCCGCGCGGAAGGGTGGAGGACTGCGTTTTGTTCGAAGGGCTCACCGATCGACTGTCCGGCGTGCTGGACAGGCTGCGCGGCGCCGGCCGGATCACCGAGGCCGACCTGGACGCCGCGTTGCGCGAGGTGCGCCTGGCGCTGCTCGAAGCCGACGTCTCGTTCAAGGTCGTCAAGGAGTTCCTCGCCAAGGTGCGCGAGAAGGCGCTCGGCGAGGAGGTCCTGAAGAGCCTGACGCCGGGGCAGCAGGTTGTGCGGGTCGTCCGCGACGAACTGGTCGAGCTGCTCGGCGGTTCGTCGGCCGCGCGCCCGCTCGCCCAGTCCTCGAAGCTCCCGTCGGTCTACATGCTCGTCGGCCTGCAGGGCTCGGGCAAGACGACGACCTGCGGCAAGCTCGGCGTCTACCTGACCAAGATGGGCCGCCACCCGCTCGTCGCCCCGGTCGATCTGGCCCGCCCGGCGGCCGTGCTGCAGGCGATCCAGGTCGCGAAGGCGGCGGGGCTCGGCGTCTACGAGCACGACGCCAGCGGCACGCCGCTCGGCCGCGCGCGCGAGGCGGTGAAGTTCGCCAAGGAGCGCGGCTTCGACGTCGTGCTCCTCGACACCGCCGGCCGTCTGCACGTGGACGAAGCGCTGATGGACGAGCTCGCCGAACTGGAGCGCGGGCTCGAGCCGACGGAGACGCTCTACGTCGCCGACGCGATGACCGGGCAGGACGCGGTCCGCTCGGCCGACGCGTTCCGCAAGCGGGTCGGCCTGACCGGCGTGATCCTGACCAAGCTCGACGGCGACGCCCGCGGCGGCGCGGCGCTTTCGGTCGCGCACGTGACCGGCGTGCCGGTCCGCTTCGCCGGCGTCGGCGAGAAGTCGGACGCGCTCGAGCTGTTCGACCCGGCGCGGATGGCCGGGCGGATCCTCGGCATGGGGGACGTCCTCGGCCTGATCGAGAAGGCCGAGCAGGCGTTCGACCTCGCCGAGGCCGAGAAGCTCTCGAAGGCGCTCCGCCGCAGCCAGTTCACGCTGGAGCAGTTCCGCGACACGCTGCGGCAGATGCGGAAGCTCGGCCCGCTGGAGTCGCTGCTCGGGATGATCCCGGGGGTGAAGCTGCCGGCCGGGGCGGAGGTGGATCCGAAGGTCACGGTCCGCCTCGAGGCGATCATCAACTCCATGACCGCGGCGGAGCGGCGCGACCACCGGCTCATCGACGGCTCGCGGCGCAAGCGGATCGCCCGCGGCTCGGGCACGTCGGTGCAGGAAGTCAACCGGCTGCTCAAGCAGTTCATGGAGATGCAGAAGCTGATGAAGGCGTTCGGCGGCGGCTCCAACAAGGACCGCATGCGGCGCCTCCTTGGACGCTGAACGAAGGCCGACGACGGCCCACCGTACTTTTCCCGAGGGAGAACGCTCGTGCTCAAGATCAGGCTGCGGCGGGAAGGTTCCCGCAACCACCCCTTCTACCGCATCGTCGTTTCCGACGCGCGCAACACGCCCACCGGCCCGACGACCGCGGTGATCGGCCACTACAACCCGCGCACCAACCCGGCGACCGTCGTCGTGGACATGGAGGCCTACAACGGCTGGGTGTCCAAGGGCGCCCACCCGTCCGACTCCGTGCGCAATCTCGTGGCGAAGGCGAAGCCCGCGGAGCCGCAGGCGTGAGCGACGACGCGCGGATGCAGGCCTTTCTGGGCCAGCTCGTCGGCGCCCTGGTGGAGAAGCCGGAGGAAGTCGCCGTGTCGGTGGTGGACGGCCGGCGGGCGACCCGCTTCGAGATCCGGACGCGCGCCGAGGACCGCGGTCAGGTCATCGGCAAGGACGGCATGACCATCCGCTCGATCCGCACTCTGGCCGCGATCGCCGCGCACAAGAAGCGCCGGCGTTTCGAGGTCGAGCTGCCGGAGTGACGCCGTGGCCGCCCCCGAAACGCCCGCCAAGCGGGTCGTGCTGGGGCGGCTGCGCCGCCCGTGGGGTCGTCGCGGCGAACTGCTGCTCGACCTCCACACCGACTGGCCCGAAGAACGCTTCGCCCGCGGCCGCGAACTGACGCTGGAGTGGGACGACGGCCGACGCCTCGAACGGCGTTCGGCCGGCTACCGCCGGCTGCAGTGCGGGCCGCTCTTGGCGTTCGAGGGGGCGGAGGACATCGGCGCCGCGGAGCGGCTGGCCGGCGCGTGGCTCGTCGCCTCGCCGGAAGGCGCGCCCCCCCTCGAACCGGGGGAGGTGCGCCAGGCCGACCTCGTCGGGCTGCGCGTCGAACTGCCGGACGGACGGCAGGTCGGCGTCGTCGCGGGGCTCGAGGAGACCGCGGCGGCCGATCTGCTGGTCGTGGCCCTCGACGACGGGCGCGAGGCGCTCGTGCCGTTCGCGGCGGCGATCGCGAAGACGATCGACGTCGCGGGCGGGCGGATCGTCCTCGACCCGCCGCCCGGGTTGCTCGACCTCCGCGAGGCCGAGGACGCGGGCGACTCCGGGGCGGCGCGATGAGCGGGACGGCGCGCGTTCCCGAGTTCGCCGTGGTGACGATCTTCCCGGGGATGTTTCCCGGGCCGCTCGCCTACGGCGTCGTCGGCCGCGGCTTGGAGCGCGGGCTGTTCAAGCTGACGGTCCGCGACCTGCGCGACTGGGCGCCGCCGCCGCACCGTCAGGTGGACGACGCGCCGTTCGGCGGCGGGGCGGGGATGGTGCTCAAGCCGGAGCCGCTGTTCGGCGCGGTCGAGGAACTGCGGGCGGCGCCGGGCGCGGAACGGACGAAGGTCGTGCTGCTCGACCCGGCGGGCCGGCGGTTCGACCAGACGGTCGCGCGGGAGTTCGCCTCGCTGGAACGGTTGGTCCTGCTCTGCGGGCGCTACGAAGGCGTGGACGACCGCGTGCGGCGGGGAGTGGTGGACGAGGAGATTTCGATCGGCGACTATGTGTTGGCGGGCGGCGAAGTCGCGGCGATGGCGATGATCGAAGCGGCGGCCCGCCTGATCCCCGGGGTGCTGGGCGAACCGGCGTCGCTCGAGAACGAATCATTCGAAGAGGCGACGCTGGACTTTCCCTATTACACTCGCCCGGCTCTGTTCCGCGGGATGGCCGTCCCGGAGGCGCTGATGTCGGGGCACCACGGGCGGATCGAAGAATGGCGCCGCGCGGCTGCGCGCGAGCGCACTCTCCGGCGGCGGCCGGACTTGTTGGAAGCGAACACCCCCTCGCGGCGCGAGGCGGGCGACGACGAGGTCGAAGGACAATGAGCGACGAACTGATTCGGGCCGTAGAGGCCAAGTTCCAGAAGGACGACGTGCCGCAGTTCTTCCCGGGCGACACGCTCAAGGTGCACCTGCGGATCACGGAAGGGGAGAAGGAGCGCATCCAGGTCTTCCAGGGCGTCGTGATCGCCCGGAGGCACGGGACCGGCTCCGTCCGCTCGACCTTCCGCGTGCGCAAGGTCAGCGGCGGCATCGGCGTCGAGCGCGTTTTCCCGCTCTTCTCGCCGCTGGTCGCCAAGATCGAGGTCGTCCGCTCCGGTCGCGTCCGCCGCGCCAAGCTGTACTACCTGCGCGGACTGTCCGGGAAGGCCGCCCGCATCCGGGAGCGTCGCCGGGTCTGACGCCCTGTGGCCGACGAGCGGAAGCAGCTTCACGACATGGTCGATCGCGCCCTCAAGCGCGGCGACATGGCGGAAGCTGCGTCCGCTTATCGGCGTTTGGTCGCGCTGA
>JAJFTU010000467.1 GCA_021372775.1 bacterium
CGCCGAGGTCCACTCCGTTCTTCGTGCGCTCCATCGTGCGATAGAACTCGGCCAGCCCCTCGTTCAGCCAGAGCGGCAGCGCGGGGATGTTCCGCTCGACGAAGTAGTGCAGATACTCGTGGTAGACGATGCCCAGCGAGCGCGCGTCGCCCACCTGCACGGCCACGTAGTTGCCGTCGAAGCGGCGCTGGAAGAAGCCGGCGATGTCGCGTCCGCCGCTGTAGGGGGCGAACGACTTCTCGTCCGGAAAGACGTAGACGTAGGTCGGGATCGGGGCGTTGACCAGCATCTGGTCCGCCGACATCTTGCGCAGCACTTCGCGCAGCGTCTCCATGCCGACGACGACGGCGCGCGTGCGCTCCTCGGACGCGCAGCTGAAGAGCGTGAAGTGGGCGGAGCGGTACTCCGACCAGCGCTGGCCGTCGGGAAGCGGCGCGGCGGCGGCGTGGCCGCCGAACGCGAGCGACAGCAGGAGCGCCGCGGCGAGCGCTGCGTGCTTCGTCATGGCGTGGTCCCCCGGGCTCGATCTCCCCGGGGCGGATTATCCACCACCGCGGGCCGGGCGCGGCCGGCCCGCGGCGGCGAAAACGGGGGAGAGAGGGCCGACGGCCTTCTCTCCGCGGATCACTGCGGCGTCTCCTGGTTCCACGCGAGATCGACGTCGTTCGCCGCGCGCGAGACCATCAGGGTCACGGAGGACGACGCCGTATTTCTTCCCGTTCCAGACGATCGCCGACGGCCCCTGCTGGTTCGCCCCGTTTCCGATGATCTGCAGCGGCGCGCTCTGTCGCGGCGCGCTGCAGGGCGGCCAGCAGTCGAGGGCGGCGAACGACGCGGGGGCAGGCCCGAGCGGGCGCGCCCCCGAAGCGCCGGCGCCGCCGCTACGGACGGAAGAAGGTCGTCGAGCCTTGGCCGTAGTCCACGAACTGGGCGCCGCGGAGCGTCTCGTTCGACTCGACCTCCACCCGGACCTCGTGGCGCACGCCGCGCTCCGGCCGCGCCTTCGGCGTGATCTGCACGAGGTATTCCACCTGCCAGTGCCCGTCCGCGTTCGCCTCGGGGATCAGGTCTACGCGCGCCACGGGCTGCGGGACGCCGTCGAGCCAGACCTTGACGTTCTCGGCCTTGAGCTCGGGTCCGATGGCCGTGGGGGTCTTCGTCATCGCCTCCACCATCGCCTTCCGCTCGTTCTGGTCCACGAAGCCGTCGCCGTTCGCGTCGAAGGCGAGGACCCTGCTGAGGGTCGAAGGGCGGAACGTGACGAAGACCAGCGGCTGCCCGCCGATCAGCTCAAAGGCGTGCATCGAGTAGATTTCCATCCGCCCGACGGTGAACGTCTCTTCGCGGTCGCGCGTCAGGTCGTAGTCCCACGCCCAGCGCTCCAGCACCTCGCGGGCGTAGAACGAAGAGTTGACGATGACGTTGTTGTAGACCCGCGCCGGAACGCGCGCGTCGAAGCGGCCGTCGTCGGCGACGGGGACGTGGAAGAAGCCCGGCGTGCCGAAGTCGGTGTCGTTGAGGATGATGTAGACGGGACGCTGCTTGCCGTCGCGGTAGACGACGCGGCCGGAGAAGCGGGCGAAGGCGAGCGGCGCGACGCCGGAGAGCTCCTTCTCCGCCTCGCCCTTGATCCGCCAGCGCACGTTCGTCGCGGCGGGGCAGGCGCGCGCCAGGTCGATCTGCCGCTCGAAGCGGCCCCGCCGGACCGTGACCGGCGTCTTCTGCTCGTCGCCGCAGGCGGCGTCGTCGAACTTAAAGGCGACGACCGACTTGCCGTCGGGGAGTCCTTCTCCGCGGAGCACCAGCGCGGCGCCCAACTGGGCGATCTTGGGCTTTCCCGTCGCGGCGTCGAGGTCGTCGTAGGCGGTCTTGGCCGGCGGGTTGTACAGCTCGGCCCGAATCGCGGCGGGGTCGGCGGCCGCGGCGGGAAACAGGGTCGCGGCGGCGGCGACGGCCGCGGAACAGACGGTTGCCAAC
>JAJFTU010000468.1 GCA_021372775.1 bacterium
CGGCGGCGGCGTGATCGCCTGCGCCGACGACCCCGGCCCGCTCGCGGAGCGGGGCGGCGGCCCCGCCGGCCCGCCCGCCCCGGCGCGCGCCGACGCCGCCGCGCGCCTCGCCGGCGCCCTGCTGAAGGTCGCCTTCGCGCCGCGCCTCGACATGAGCCGGCAGGACCTGACGTCGCTCGACGGCTCGCCGGTCGTCGAGCGCGGGATCGACGCGAAGGACCTCGACGAGATCAAGGACCGCTGACGTCCCGCGCTTCCTCGGGCGCCCCGCCCGGGGGCGGCCCGGAGCGCCGGGGCCGGGGAAAGCTGACGCCCGGCGGAAGGGAACCCCTCCACCGGGCGTGCATCGGATAGTTCAGCGACGACGGGGCGCGTCCCCCGCGGCCGACCGGAAAACGGCGAAGGGACTCAGCCCTCGTCGTCGTCCTTGCGATCGTCGTCCTCGTCGAGACGCTCCTCGAGGGCGAGATCGTCGTCCGGCTCTTCGTCGGAGAATTCGTTGATCCACTGCCGCCAGTTCCCGCCGGACGTCGAAGCCGCCTCGCCCTGACGGGGCTTGGCGCTCGGGGCGCGGTCGCCGTCGCCGCTTTCCGGGCGGCGCCGCTTCGGCCCGAAGCCGGTGCGGCGGCGCTCGTTTTCCTGCGGCAGCTCGCCCGGATCGGGCGGCATCATCGGGCCGCGCGGCGGGCGGGGCGTCCACGGACGGGACGGTCCCCCGGCGGACGGGCCGCCGGGGCGCGGACCCATGGGGCGATCCCCCATCGGCCGCGGTCCCATCGGGCGGTCGCCCATCGGACGCGGCGGGCGCTCCCCCGGAGGGGCCGGCGCGCCGCGGTCGCGGGCGTCCTTGACGACCAGAGGTCGTCCGCCCATCGGCTTGCCGTTGAGCGCGTCAGTGGCCTTGGCGGCTTCTTCGTCGGTCCCGTAGGAGACGAAGGCGAAGCCGCGCGAGCGTCCGGATTCCCGGTCCAGCACGATATGGACGTCGGTGACGTTCCCGTGCTGCGAGAACAACGCGCGCAGGTCGTTTTCGGTGGCGGAGAAAGGAAGGTTCCCGACAAACAGGCGCTTACCCATGCGGACGTATCGCGGCGCGAAAGAGCCTTCTTCGCTCCGCGGGCGGCCTCCGTATCGCCGGAGAGTCTTCTCTCTCCGGGCAGGAAAGACAGGTCACTCTACCGAATGGCGTGGATATAATCTAGTGTCCAAAGTCGGAAATTCACCGTTTCGGCCCGCTCACGTCGTCTTGTAGCGCGGACCGTCCCCCCCTTCCGGCGGCGTCCAGACGATCACGCCGTACGGGTCGGCGATGTCGCAAACCTTGCAGTGGACGCAGTTCGAGAAGTTGAGCTGGAGGCGTCGTCCGCCGTCGTCGGCCTGAGCCATCTCGTAGACGCCGGCCGGACAGAACGAAACGCAGGGGTTGCCGTATTCGCGGGCGCAGCGGTCGGCGCAGAGCGACGGGTCGGCGACCACGAGGTGCGCCGGCTGGTTCTCCTCGTGCCGGGTCCCCGAAAGATAGACGTCCGCCATCTTGTCGAACGTCAGCTTCCCGTCGTGGACGAAGGCCGGGCGGGCGACGCCCTTGTAGGCCAGCAGGCGCTGCGTCAGTTCGTGGTCCTCGCGCGCCGGATGGCGGGCGTAGAGGCCGCGGCCGCCGCTGACCAGCTGCGCCCCGGTGTGGAGCGCGCCGACGATAAGGCCGTCCTGATACGGCTGGCGGAAGTTGCGGACGCGGCGGAGCTCGCGGCCCGCGGCGCCTTCCTTCATCCGCGTCTCGTACTCGCCGAGACGCGCGGCCGAAAGGTCGTCCGCGGCGAGCCCGTCCAGGATGGTTTCCGCCGCGGCGATCCCCGACTCGATCGCCAAGTGGACCCCCTTGAGGCGCATGGTGTTGACGAACCCGGCGGCGTCGCCGAGCAGGAGCGCGCCGTCCGCCGCGAGGCGCGGGAGCGACCACCAGCCCCCTTCCGGGAGCGCCTTGGCGCCGTAGGAGACCGCCTCGCCGCCGTCGATCAGCGACCGCACGAACGGATGCGTCTTGAGCCGCTGCAGCAGCTCGTGCAGGTTCAGGCGCGGATCGGGCGAGTCGAGGCCGGCGACGATTCCGAGCGCCAGCAGATCGTCCTTCATCTCGTAGATGAACGCGCCGCCGAAGGTGTCTTCGCGCAGCGGGAAGCCGAGCGTGTGCCGGACCACGCCGCCGCGGACCCGCCCGGCGGGAAGCCGCCAGACTTCCTTGACGCCGCCGGCGTAGATCATCGGGTTCCGCCCCTCGGCCAGCCGCTCCTCGCGGATCAGCTGCTGCGAGAGGTTGCCGCGCACGCCGTCGGCGAGGAGCGTGACCCGCGCCCGCACGTCGTACCCGGCCTCGTAGTTCCCCTTGCGCCCCCCCTTGCGGTCGAGGCCGCGGTCGCCGGTGCGCACGCCGACGATCCGTCCGCCCTCGCGCAGCAGGGCCGCGCCGGCGAACCCCGGGAAGAGGTTGATCTCCAGTTCCTCGGCCCGCTCCGCGAGCCAGGCGGCCAGCTTCTGCAGCGAGACGATTACCCCGCCGTGGTGGTTCATCTGCGGCGGGATCCACGGCGCGCGGAACGCATGCCGCGGCGTGAGGAACATGAACGACTCCGCCTCGACGTCCCCCTCGACGGGGGCGCCCGCGGCGCGCCAGTCGGGGATCAGGGCGTCGAGTCCGCGCGGATCGATCACCGCGCCGGACAGGGAGTGCGCGCCGAACTCCGGCGCCTTCTCGAGCAGCGCGACCGACGGCGGCTCGACGCCGCGCCGCCGCGCTTCCTGCACCAAGTGAATCGCCGCGGCCAGTCCGGCCGGTCCGCCGCCGACGATCGCGACGTCGACTTCCAGCTCTTCGCGCTGGGGTTCCGCCATCTTTCGAGCCTCCGAAGGGGCGATTATGACCGGCCCCGGCCGCCGCCGCCCGTTCCGCCGGCCGGCGGACCGCCCCGCGGCGGGTTGCGGCCCCGGGACGACCGGGCGAGAATCCGCCGGTTGGAGGAACGCCCCCCGATGACCGTTGCCGACCGTTTTCTTCGTCCGTCCGCCGTGGCGCCGTTCTTCCTCGCCGCCGCGATGGTCCCGCTGTTCGCCGGCTGCGAGAAGGCGAGCGAAGTCAAACCCGAAGAGCAGCGGATCAAGGTCGGCTTCGTCGCCTCGACCATCTGCCCCGACCAGACCCTCACCCCGGCGACCGGAACGACGCAGGTCCAGGCGACGGTCTGGGCGAAGGACGGCACCGTCGCGCCCAACGTGCCGATCACCTTCACCGTCACGCCGTCCGACGGCGTCGACTTCGACGGCAGCGGCGCGCAGGAAATCAAGACGACGGCGTCGAACGGCCGGGCGATCGTGAACTTCAAGGCCCCGCGCCCGACGGGGGACAGCTACACGTTCACCACGACGCTGCCGACGGGCGACCAGTCCCAAGGGACGCTCTCGTGGCCGCTCAGCCCGTTCGTCAACTTCGTCTCGGCCAACACCGTGCCGGCGCCCGGCGCCGAGTTCACGGTGAGCATGATCGTCAGCTACGTCTGCAACATCCGGAGCTTCGACTTCGACATCAGCTTCGACCCCTCGCTGCTCGAGCTGGAGAGCGACAAGACGAAGCAGGGCGACATCCTCAACGACGTCACCACCGACGGCACGACGTCGACGCAGACGAACGCGACGCTGACCCAGACCCAGGTTTCCGACGGCCTGTGGCACGTCAACTACGCCCGGACCTCGACGGACGGCAAGGGGGTCAACACCGCGGGGACCTACCTGACGTTCACGCTGAAGGCGAACGCGTCCAACACCGGCGACGCGCAGTTCAAGATTCCGAGCGGCTCGATGTCCGTCGTCCCTTCGGTCGGCGGCCCCTACACGATGTACACCAGCAGCACGAGCCGCGTCGCCTATTCGACGATCACCGTCACGGCCAGTTCCTCGAAGTACTTCCTGAGGCGCTGACCGAGCGGCGCGCGCCGCTTCAGCGCGCGCCGCCGGGGATCGCGCCGTCGTCGTCGTCGGGCGACGGCTTCGACGTGACGACCGCCTTCACGACGACCAGCCGCCCGTCCTCGGCGCGGCGGACGGCGGCCGAAAGCAGGTCGTCCCCCTCGAACAGGTCCTCGAGGATCGCTTGGGCGTCGCCGTCGAGGACGATCACCGACTTGTCGTCCACCACCAGCGCCGTCTCCGCGCCCGCCTCGCTCCGCACGGTGAGCGAGCGCCCGTCGACGTCCACCTTGACGATTCTTCCGGCCAGCGACGGGGCGGGCGCGGCGAGCGCGACGGCGGCGGAGACGACGAGAGCCGCGGCGAACGGAACGGACCGGACAAGACGAACGAGCGCGCGCGCCATCTGCATCAAAGCCTCGCCCGCAGGGCTGACATTCCCCGCGTTTCGGTCCATGCTATCGCTCGGGTTCACCGTTCGGCAATCGTCGCCGTCGCGCTTCAATGGCCGCGGGCGCGGTTGCCCGCCGCCGCGGCGACTCCGGGCCGCGGTGGAGGGAGGAACACGAAGATGAGCAACGTCTTGGCCCGGTTCGCGGCGCCGATCGCCGCCGTCCTCCTCGCGGCCGCCGCCGCGCCGGCCTTGGCCGAAGAGCAGTTCGATCTGGACGTCCAGCTCGGCATCAGCGCCGAGATGGCGGCCCGGCTGACGCCCAACGACACGATTCAGATCACGCTCCGGCCCGCGCCGCAGTTCGGCAAGACCGCCGAGGACGCGCCGGTTGTCGTCTCCCGCAAGTGGGAGCCGACCGCCCTCGCCCAGCCGGTCAAGTTCAAGAACGGCCTGAAGCCGGACGTCATCTACCGCCTCGACGTGGTGATCGTCCGCGAAGGGGGCAAGAAGCCGCTCGAGGTCCGCTACCTGTCCGCCCTCGACAAGCTGCCGCGGCGGCCCGTCGAGAGGGGCGCGAAGCTGCGCCTCTTCGTCGGCGACCAGAAGGACCAGCGCGCGAACCTCGTGCTGCTGACCCGGGACAAGGACGGCATCTACCGCCTGATGATGTTCACCGCCTAATACGTGAGCCTCAAACGACGCGCCCCCTCCGCGGAGGGGGCGCGTCGTCGTCTAGGGGGGCGGCGGTTCCCGGGGCCGGGACGGTCCGTCGCGGGAAGGCCGGCCGCGCCGCGCGGCTCGCCGCACATCTCCGGGCATGGGACGCCGGCTCGCGGATCCGCCGGGGAGGGCGCGGGCCTTCGTCCCGCCGCACTGCCCCAACCCCGACTGCCCTCGGCACCTCGCCGCGCCGGGGACCTACCGCGAGTTCGTCCGCCGCGGCCTGCGGCGGATCGCCCGCGCCCCGGGCTGGGTCGCCTCGTTCCGCTGCGCCGCCTGCGGCCGCTGGTTCCGCTCCTCGGCCTTCGACGACGACTACTGGAACAAGATCCCCGGCCTCAACGCCCGCCTCTACGACCTCCTCGCCAACGGCGCCGGCCTCCGCCAGGCCGCCCGCGTCCTCGGCGTCGCCCCGGCCACCGTCCGCCGCCGCGTCCGCCGCATGGCCGCCCGCGCCCTCCTCGTCCACCTCGCCCAGACCGCCGCCCTCCGCGGGACCCTCGACGACGCCGTGGTCCACGACGGGCTGCGCACCTTCGCCGGCAGCCGCTACGAGCCGCTCGACCTCCACACCGCCGTCCTCGCCAAGAGCGGCTTCGTCCTCGACTTCAACGCCGCCCCCCTCCGCCGCTCCGGCGCGATGAGCCCCGCCCAGCGGGTCCGCCGCGCCGAGCGCGACGAGGCCCTCGGCCGGCCCGATCCCCGCGCCCGCGAGCGCCGCTCCGCCGAGATCCTGCGCCGGCTCCTGCCCCTCTTCCCCGAGGGCGCCCCGATCGAGCTCCGCACCGACGAGGAGCCGGCCTACGCCCGCGCCGTCGCCCGCGTCGCCCCCGGCCGCTTCCGCCACCGCCTCACCAACAGCAAGGAGCGGCGCGACGCGCGGAACCCCCTCTGGCGCGTCAACGCCCTCCACGCCTACGCCCGCCACGCCTGCCGCCCCCTCGTCCGCGAGACCTGCGCCTTCGCCAAGACCGCCGCCGGGCTCCTCGACCGCGCCGCCCTCTTCGTCCTCGCCCGCAACAACACCAAGGGGATCGCCGAGCGCCGCCGCGCCGACCGCCGCACCACCCCGGCGATGCTCCTCCGCCTCCGCCGCGCCCCCGCCGGCTGGCGCGCCCTCTGCGGCCGCAGGCCCTTCCCGGCCCGCGCCGGACTTCCCCCGGAACTCCGCCCCGCCTACGACGGGACCTTCCGCGCCCGCCCCCGCGAGAACGTCAACCCGCGCGTCCCCAAGTTCGTCGCCTGAGCGCGAGGCGGGCGGACGCCGCCCGCGTCCCTGCGGCTCCCCGCGTCGCGTGTCCCCTCGGTCCCCGCGCCCGCGCGGCGCGTTCCCGACGACGGACTCCGATCGCCGCTGACCGCGTCGCGCCGCCATCTCGCCGGGCGCGCCGGCGGCCCTCCGGCGCCCCGAATCGCCGGCCCCGGCGAGCGCCGTTTGGGGCTCACCTAACAAACGACGCGCCCCCGCTGCGGGGGGCGCGTCGTCGGGCGTTTCTCGGTTCCGCGCGGCGGCTACTTCGCCGGCACGCACTCGAGGATGACCACCGCCCGCCGGTTCTGGGCGTGCTCCTCCTCGGTCTTCGCGTTCAGGATCAGCGGCTCTTCCTTCCCCTTGCTGATCTTGTCGACTTTGATGCCGGACATCCCCGGCGCCTTTTCCAGCAGGCCGACCACGGCCTTGGCGCGGCGGTCGCCGAGCGCGAGGTTGTAGTTGACCGTGCCGCGCTCGTCGCAGTGCCCTTCGATCGTCAGCCGGCCGACCCGCGGCCCCAGATCCTGGAGCTTGGCGGCGAGCTGCTTCACGAACTCGTCCGTCGCGGCGTCGATGTCCGACTTGTCGTACGCGAAGTGAATCCGCGGCGTCGCCAGCATCGACTTGAGCTCGTCGCACTTGTCGACCGGCGGCGGCGGCGGAACGGTGACGTTCAGCGCGCGGGAGGAAACCAGCTTCACCGGCTCGCCCGACGGACCGCCGCGCATCGTCGCCTCCAGACGGTACTGCCCCGGCGCCCCCGACGTGATCGCCCCGACGTACCCCGCGGCCTGCGCGGAGAGGTCGATCTTCTGCGTGCGCCCGCGGGCCTCGCCGTCGAGGCCGGTCACGGTCAGCGACACGGCGCGGTTCTTCGTTCCGGCGACGATGAAATCGACCCGCTGGCCGGTGACCACGGTCCACGGCCGGGCTTCGATCGACTCGACCTTGTCCGGCACGGTCGGATTCGCGGCGACCGTCGCCTCGAGGTTCTTCGGGAATTGGTCGACTTTCGTGCTGCTCGCGCAACCGACGGCCAAGAACGTCAAACCGGCCGCCGCGGCCGCGCCGAGTCCGGCGCTGAACAATTTGCGAGAAGTCATCGAACGTCTCCTGCGGCGCGGGTCCCGGGGCGCGCCCTTCAGCCGGCCCTTTTCGCTCCAACGCCGCAGGCCGCGCGGCCCGCGGAGTTTCATCCATCCGCGCCGGGGCGCGCCCGGGGACGCGCCGCGGCGCCGGTGGGACCGGCGCGTTTCTTCGACCGCCGCCGCCGCGCGGCAAGCGCCGTGCGACGACCTCGTTCGTCAATGATACGTTCTACCACCGGAATCGGGGCGGGGGTAGAGAACCGTCGGCGAAGCCCCGCTCACTTTCGCCCGCGGCGGCCGCGGGGGCGCGTCCGCGCGGACGACTCCGCCAGGGCGCGGGCGCCCCACGGCGATTCCGGCCACCGCTCCGCGACCTCGCGGTACAGGTCCCGCGCCCGACCGACGTCCCCTTCCCGCTCCAGACGTCGTCCCAGCGCGAGCAGCGCGGCGTGGCACGGCCCGACGAGTTCCAGCTGCCGCTCCAGCTCGCCGCGGTCGAACGGCTCGTCGGGCGAGCGCTCGGCCGCCGCCTCCATCGCCTCGAACTGCGTCCGCGCCTCGTCGTCCGCGCGCACGAGCAGCCGCTCCGCGCGCCCCGAAAGGAACACCGCCGGATCCAGCCGCCCCGCCCGCTCGGCGGCCTCGGCGAGGGCTGTCCCGGGGTAGTAGGCCAGCGGCGCGACGACGACGTCGGCCAGCCCCGAGCGCTCGACGAGGTCGAGGTTCGCCGCGATGTCCGCCTCGCCCTGCCCCGGCACGCCGGTGATGAAGTACGCCCCGGCGCGCAGGCCGACGCGCCGGCAGGCCGCCAGCGCCGAATCGACCTGGGGGAGATGGATCTGCTTGTTCAGCCGCGCGAGGACCGGTTCGCTCGCCGCCTCGACGCCGAACTGCACCTGCTCGCAGCCGGCGCGGCGCATCCAGACCAGCCGTTCCTCGTCCACGAAGTTGACGCGGGACTGGCAGTTCCAGAGCAGGAAGAGCCGCCGCCGCTCCAGTTCCGCGCAGAACTCCCGCACCCGCTCCTTGCGCGCGGTGAACGTGTCGTCCCGCACGCTGAAGTAGTCGATGCCGAAGCGGCGGTGCAGGAACTCGATCTCGTCGGCGACCCGCGCCGCGGAGCGGAAGCGCAGCTTGCGCCGCCAGAAGCGCGGCGAGCAGCAGAACGAGCAGTCGGCGGGGCAGCCGCGCGAGGTGACGATGAACGGGAACTGCGTCTGCGGATCGACGCCTTCGACCGCGTCGAACCGCTCGGGCGGGTAGAGCGCGTCGAGGTCCGGCGCGAGCGGCGCGTCGGGCGTCCGCGCGATCGCGCCCCCTGCCGTGCGGTAGCTGAGCCCGGCGATCGCGGCGCGGCGGTCCTCGCCGGCGCGCAGCGCCTCGGCCAGGGCGAGGAGCGGCCCCTCGCCTTCGCCGCGCACGCAGACGTCCGGCGCGTCGGCCGAGCGCAGCAGCGCCTCGTCGAGGAACGTCGCCTGCGCGCCGCCGGCGACGACGATCGTCCCGGGCGCCGCGCGGCGCGCGGTCCGCGCCAGCCGCGCGGCGGCGGCGTGGTTGTAGGTGAAGTGCGAGACCCCCACGAGGCGCGGCGCGAACGCGGCCAGCGCGGCCTCGATCTCGCGCCACGCTCGGCCGCTGAAGTTGAAGAGACGCGAATCGAATCCCGCGCGCCGCAGCACGCCGTGCAGGCAGAGCAATCCCGACGGCGCGACGCGGGCGTAGACGTCCCCCGCGTCCCGGTCGTCGCATCGATAACAGAGCGCGATTCGCATCCCTAAATTGTAGGGGCGGCTGGCGCGCCGATCACGTCGTCGGAACAACGACGCCCCCACCGCGCCTGCCGCCCGACGTGAACGCCGCACCCGATTGCCTTTGAACCAACAACGGCAACGTTCCGCGTGAATCACGTCGGGAGGCAGGCGCGGAGGCATCATCCGCGGGCGAACGACCGTCGGGACGCGCCAGCCTCCCCTACGCCCCAAGGCAACGTTGCGCGTGAATAACGTCGGGGCGCGACACCGACGAGCGGGTCGGGCGGCGGGGGGCGGCGGCGGAGCATTGCCCCGTCGCGGAGCCGCCGCCCCCCGTCGCGCGACGCGCGTCCATCGACGGACACGCGCCCTGACGCCTCAACGCAAAGATCGCCGCCGCGCCCGCCGACCGAGGCCGCGGCGCGCGGCCACACGAACAGCGCGAACCGACCAAGAGGGACCATCCCCCCGCCGAGAACCAGCGACGCGCGCAGCCAAAGACGACAGCACGTCGGGCGTGCGGGGGGCGGCGGCGCAGCCGTTGCCCCGTGGCTGAGCCGCCGCCCCCCGCCGCACGACGCGCGTCCCTCGAGCCGCGCGGGCAGTACGCGCCGGGAACCCGCGGGCAGTACGCCGCGAAACCCGCGGGCAGTACGCCCCTGAAACCCGCGGGCCTTACGCCCCGGAAACCCGCGGCCCTTCGTCCGCAACGCAAAACGCGGACCGCGCCGATTCAGGGACGCGTCGCCTCCTCCAGCAGGAACAGGAACGAGCGGTAAATCTCGCCCGTCGCCCGCGTCATGCCGACCTCGCAGGTGCGGCTGCTCGAGACGTAGGCGTCGTGCGGCGCGGCCGTCGCCTCCGCCGCCTCGAGCCGCGTCGCCGAAGCGGTCAGCTCCGGATGCAGGAAGCCGCGGTCGCCGGCGAAGCCGCAGCAGCCGGCGCTGTCCGGCACGACGACCTCCTCGGCGCAGGCGCGCGCGATCGCGGTCAGCTTCGGCGTCAGCTCCATCTTGATCACCGAGCAGACCGGATGGACGACGACGCTCGCGACCTTCCGCTTGACCCCGAGGCGCGGCAGCAGTTCGTCGTGGACGAACTCGACGGCATCGACGATCCGCAGCTTGTCGAACCTCGCCTTGTCGGCGGGGCTCAGGTCCTCGCGGCAGTGCAGCAGCCCGTAGGTGCAGGGGCTCGTGTCGACGACGATCGGCAGCGTCCCCTCCTCGCTCCAGCGCCAGAACTTCTCGATCGTCCGCGCCGCCATCGCGCGCCGCGCCCCTTCGTACCCCTTCGACGAGAACGGCACGCCGCAGCAGGCGCCCTCGACGTCGGGCGGGATGTGCACCGGCCGCCCGGCGCGCGCCGCCACCGCGACGAGCGCCTCCATGATCGACAACTCGGACGGCTCGCAGGGAATGCGCCCCATCGTCCGCGAGATGCAGGCCGGGAAGTAGATCGCCGCCGCCCCCTCGCGGACGGTCGGAGGACGCGTCGCCTTCGCCGCGCGCGGCATCTCCTTGCTCCAGAGAGGGAACGGCCGGCGCGCCAGCCCGCGCATCGCCTTGGTGACCGCGACCATCGTCCCCGCGCCGAGGACCGACTGAACGAGATGCCCCATCCGCAGGCCGAGGCGCAGCAGCGGCTCGATCGACGCGAAGTGTTCGGCCACCCAAAGCGCCGTGTCCTCGGCGGAGCGGCCGTGCATCTCGTGGCGCAGCCGCTTCGTCAACTGCCCGGTGTCGATGCCCACCGGGCAGGCGGTGGCGCAGAGGCCGTCGGCGGCGCAGGTGTCGAGCGCGTCGTAGGGGAAGTCCTCCTCGAGCGCCGCGCGCCACTCGCGGTCCCCGCCCTCGGCGAGCCGCGCCAGCTCGCGGCGGACGACGATCCGCTGGCGCGGCGTCATCGTCAGCGCGCGGCTGGGGCACTTCGGCTCGCAGAAGCCGCACTCCATGCACTTGTCGACCTCGTCCTCGACGGTCGGAATCGTCTTGAGGTCGGCGATGTGGGCCCGCGGATTCGCGTTCAGCACGACGCCCGGATTGAGCAACCCTTCGGGATCGCAGAGCTCCTTGAGGCGGCGCATCACGGCGAGCGCCTCGGGCCCCCACTCGGTCTCGACGAACGGGGCCATGTTCCGCCCCGTGCCGTGCTCGGCCTTGATCGCGCCGTCGTACCGCCCGACGACCAGCTTCACCACGTCGTCGATGAACGCCGCGTAGCGGTCGATCGCCGCCTGGTCGTTGAACCCCTGCGCGACGACGAAGTGGAGGTTCCCGTCCTTGGCGTGGCCGAAGATGATCGCGTCGTCGTAGCCGTGCTTCTTGAAGAGGGCGGTGAGGTCGGTCGCCGCGTCGGCGAGCCGGTCGATCGGGAAGGCGACGTCCTCGATGATCACCGACGTGCCGCTCTTGCGCAGCGCCCCCACCGACGGGAGCATCCCGCCGCGGATCTTCCAGAGCCGCGCCTGTTCGGCGGCGTCGGCGGTGAAGAACGGCGGCTCGCACAGGTCGAGCTTCGCCGCTTCGGCCTCCGCGAGCGCGACGAGCGACGCCCGCTCCGCCTCGTCGGCGCACTGGAACTCGACAAGCAGCCCCGCCGCCCCTTCGCGCAGCGTCTTGATCGACGGCGGTATCCCCTTCTCCTTCTCGACCGAGCGGAGCGCGGCGCGGTCCATCAGCTCCAGCGCCTTCGCCCCCGCGTCGCGCAGCGGCACGATCGCCGCGCAGGCGGCGTGCAGCGTCGGGAAGAGCAGCAGCCCGGTGTACTTCACCGGCAGGTCGGGAACGGTGTCGAGCACCGCCTCGGCGATGAAGGCCAGCGTCCCCTCCGAGCCGACGAGCAGGTGGGCGAAGATGTCCACCGGGCGCTCGTAGTCGAGGAACGAGTTGAGGCCGTAGCCGGTCGTGTTCTTGGAGAGGTACTTGCGGCGGATCCGCTCCCGCAGTTCCGGGTTCCCCTCGATCCGCCTCTTCAGCTCGAGGAGCCCTTCGGCCAGCGCCGGCTCGTAGCGCCGGAACTTCTCGTCGGCGCCCTCGGCGGCGCTGTCGATCGTCGTGCCGGAGGGGAGGACGAACGTCAGCGAGCGCAGCGTGTGGTAGGCGTTCTGCGCCACGCCGCAGCACATCCCGCTGGAGTTGTTGGCGAGGATCCCGCCGAGCATGCAGGACTCGATCGAGGCGGGGTCCGGCCCCATCTTGGCCATCGTCCCGCGCAGCGCGCGGTTGACGTGCGCCCCGATCACGCCCGGGGCGACGCGGACCTGGCGGCCGCCGTTCTCGACCTTGACGTCCTTGAAGAAGCGCGCGCACTCGACGAGCAGGCCGTCGGTGATCGACTGGCCGGAGAGGCTCGTCCCCGCGGCGCGGAACGTCAGCGGCAGCCGCAGCCGATGGCTGAGGTGGAACAGGCTCGCGACCTCCTCCGCGCTCTTCGCCAGCACGACCGCCCTCGGCACGAGGCGGTAGAAGCTCGCGTCGGAGGCGAAGGCGACGAGGTCGATCGGACGCTTGAGGATCCGCTCCGGATCGACGATCCGGGCGAGGGAGTCGAAGAGCTGCTGCGACGAGGGGGAAGCCGCGGGCGCGACGGACATTGGTCAGCCTCCGCGGCGCCGCGCGGCCGGCGCGGAGCGGAGGCGCGGCGCGGCGCGGAAAGCGCCGACCGCCGCGGGGCGAGGGTGATTCCCCCGCCCCGCGGCGGCCGGAATCAGGCCTTGGTCGGTTCCGTCTTCACGCCGATCACCGAGAGCGCCAGCAGCGCCACGATGATCGCGGTGACGACCAGAATCATACGGCCAAGCGAGAGTTGTTCGGCCCTGTCGGCGGCCGCCTTGGCGGCCTTGGCGTCGTCGGCCTTCTTCTTGGCCTCCTCCGCCGCGGCCTTCTCGTCCGCCGCCTTCTTGGCGATCCGGGCCTTGGCGTCGGCCTCGCCCTGCGCGGCCGCGGCCGCGACCGCCTTCTCGAGGTCGGCCGGCGTGGCCTTCGCCGCCTTGCCCTCGGCCTCGGCCTTCGCCTTGGCCGCGGCGACCGCTTGATCGACGAACGCCTTGTCCGCGGCGGCCTTGTCTTCCGCCGCCTTGGCCGTGGCGACCGCCGCCGCGGCGGCCTTCTCCTTGGCGGCCGTCGCCTCGGCGGCGACGACCGGCCGCGGCGCCCCCTCGGGCAACGGCGGGATCATGAAGCTGAAGACCGTCGCCTGAAGGTAGGTCATGACGCAGATCGCGGCGAGCAGGATCAGCGAGTGCTTCACCGTGAAGCGGAACAAGTCGGACTCTTTGCCGACCATCCCGGTGGCGGCCGTGGCGACGGCGATCGACTGCGGCGAAATCATCTTGCCGACGACGCCGCCGGAGGAGTTCGCCGCGACGGTGAGCACGGAGAGGTTCTGCACCGAGGACGAGCCGGCCTCGATCAGCTTGTTCGCCGACACCTGCTGCAGCTTGCCGAAGACGGCGTTGGCCGAGGTGTCGGAGCCGGTGATGAAGACGCCGATCCAGCCGAGGAGCGGCGCGAAGAGCGGGAAGAGCGCGCCGGTGGCGGCGAGCGCCAGGCCGAGCGTCGTCGTCAGCCCGGAGGAGTTGCCGATGTAGGCGAAGCCGAGCACCGCGGCGATCGTGACGATCGGGAAGATCAGCGTCTTGAGCGTCTTGCCGAAGAGCGCGACCGCGTCCCCCGGCCTCATCCGGGTGACGATGATCGAAACGACGGCGGCGATCAGGATCGCCGTGCCGGCGGCGGAAAGCCAGTTGAACGTGAAGACCGAGGCGATCGGCTTCTGCGTGGCGGGGTTGACGATCGCGTTGTGGACGCCCGGGAACTCCCACGGGATCTTCACGATCGGGTTCGACTCGAGCAGCGCCTTGACCGGCTTCATGCCCCAGTCGCCGACGAGGACCGTCAGGACGATGAACGGGCTCCAGGCCTTGAGCACCTTGCCGAAGCTCAGCTTCCCGGCGACGTGGGTCGAGGCCGGCTCGTCCTTGAAGCGGAAGATGTTCTTCGGCTTCCAGAGCTTGAGGAAGACCACGAGGCAGACGATCGAGAGCAGCGAGGAGATGATGTCCGGCAGCATCGGGCTGAGGTAGTTCGACGAGAACCACTGCCCGATCGCGAACGCGCCGCCCGAGACGAGCGCGGCCGGCCAGACCTCCTTGATCCCCTTCCAGCCCGACATCAGCGCGATCAGGTAGAACGGCACCAGCACCGAGAGGAACGGCAGCTGGCGGCCGACCATCTGCGAGATCGACATCGCGTCGATGCCGGTGACGCCGCCGGCGACGATGATCGGGATGCCGATCCCGCCGAACGCGACCGGCGCGGTGTTGGCGAGGAGGCAGAGCCCCGCCGCGTAGAGCGGCGTGAAGCCGAGGCCGACGAGCATGCCGGCGGAGATCGCCACCGGCGTGCCGAAGCCGGCCGCCCCTTCGAGGAACGCGCCGAAGCTGAAGGCGATCAGCAGCGCCTGCAGCCGCCGGTCCTCGGTGATCGAGGAGATCGAGTCCTTGATCACCTCGAACTGCCCCGTCTTGACCGTGATGTTGTAGAGGAAGACGGCGGTGATCACGATCCAGCAGATCGGGAAGATGCCGTAGAGCGCGCCGTGCACCGTCGAGGCGATCGCCACCGTCGCCGGCATCTTGTAGACGAAGACGGCGATCAGCACGGCGATGACGGTGGTGCAGATTCCGGCGACGTAGCCCCTGAGTTTCTGGATCGCCAGCGCCCAGAAGAGGAACAGGATCGGGACGGCGGCGACGAGGGCGGAGAGGAAGATGTTTCCGAGGGGGTTGAAGTCCTGGGTCCACAAGGGGCGGTCCTCCTCGAGAAGGCGGAGCATGGAGCTGGGTTTCCGCGGCCGTCCCACGACGCGCCGACGCGCCGCCGTCGGACTTCCGGTCCTTTTCACCTCCCCACGTCCGCCGAACCGCCCAGCTGACGCGGCGCGGCGGGCGAGTTTGACGATGGTCTAAATCAGCGCGGCGGTCGCGTCAACGGCCCCCGCCGTGAAACTCCGGTGACAGTCTCCGCGAACCGTTTCTCTCGCCACTCGGTCGCTCGGCGCAAGAGATACCGCGAACCGCCGCCGGGCGCCGGACTCAGACGGCGGGGGCCCCGTCCCGCCGGCGGAGCGCCCACGCGACGGCCCCCGCCGCGGCCCCGCCGAGGTGCCCGGCGTAGGCGATCGGCGACCCAAATTCCGGCAGGAGCAGCGCCCCGCAGCGTTGGCCGACGAACCAGAGGCCGAGCCAGACGATCGCCGGGAACGCGATCCAGCAGATCGGCCGGAAGAGGAACTGCAGCAGGACGCCGATCCGGCGCTTCGGGAAGCGCAGACCGAAGTAGGCGATCGCCCCCGCGATCGCGCCGCTCGCGCCGACGACAAGGCGCTGCTCCCCGGCGCAGGCCAAGCCGAGAAGGCCGCCGACGTGGGCCGAGACGAGCAGGAGCGCGAAGCGCCCGTGCCCCAGGTCCCGCTCCGCCGCCCCGCCGATCAGCAACAGGAACCACAGGTTCGCCAGCAGATGGAACGGGCCGACGTGCGCGAACGCCGAGGAGACGATCGTCAGCCCCCCGGAGCGCAGTGGATCGGCGAAGTCGAAGGCCATCCGCCCGACGAGGTCGGGCGGCCCGACGAGCGCGGCGACGCCGGCCGCGACGCAGGCCAACGCGAAGGCGCGCGCGACCCACGCGGTCCGCCCCGCGCCGTCCTCGTCGTAGAGCAGCGGCAACCCGAGCCATCCGGCGAGCCACTGCCACCATTGCTCCGGCTCGCCGTACGCCATGTCGTCCGGCGCCGAACGCGCGGCGCTTTCGGCGATCGCGTCCGCGAGGCGCCGACTGGACGCCTTCCTGATGAAGGCGTGCGGCGACGCGGCGCGCGCGGCGGGCAGTTCGGCGTCCGCCCGGTCGAACCAGAGCAGGCGGCAGGAGGAACAGGCCTCGACCGTCGCGCCGTCCTTGCCGCGCGGCGCGCGGACCGCCGCGAACGGCGCGCCGCACGAAGGGCAGCGGCGCGGCGAGATCCGCGGAGCGCGGACGACCGACGTCCAGAGCGCCGCGGCCGCGCCCGCGCCGCGCTCGTTCCGCAGCGCCTCGATCGTCAGGCCGAAGCCGCCGCACGCGCCGCAACGCTGCACGATTCCCGGCGAGCGCCGCTCGGCGGCGAGCGCCGCCCCGCACGCCGGGCATCCGCGCGCCGCGCCGCCGTCGACGCGCGCATCGCGGTTCTTCGCGTTCATTGCCTTCCCCCCTCGCACGGACATCCGCCCGGAAGCGAGCCCCGGCCGGGACGCGCCCCGGCTCGGCTATTATTGCGCGCGGCGGTCCGCGCGGGCGTTCGCCCCGGCCGCCGCGGAGCGCGCGGGCGGCGGAAGAGCGAGGCGCTTTTTCAGGCCCGCGCGGGGGGATCTTCCGTGACGTCGCCGACCATCGATCTCGCCGTCGTCGGGGCGGCGCTTCTCGCCGCCTATTACCTGTTCCGGCTGCTCAGGACCGATCCGCCGAGCGCGCGACCCGCGACGATGGTCATCCGCCTGTCGTGGCCGGAGGTCGCCGCCTGCGCCCTGGCCGTGACGATGCCCCCCGCGTTCCTGGTCGTGGCGCACGTCGAGCGGGCCGCGAAGCCCGAGTCCCTGATCGTGCTCGACATCCTCGCGTCGGTCTTCAGCCTCTTCGCCGTCCTCGGCGCGCTCGACGCGTGGCGCCGCGTCGACGTCTCGGACGAAGGGGTCTCCGGCCGTTCTCCGTGGACGGGAACCCGCTTCGCGCCGTGGTCCGCGATCGAGTCGGCGAGCTACTCGGCGCTGCGGCGGAGGCTCTTGCTCCGGGGCTGCGGATTCCGACCGATCCGCGTCAGGCTCGACTGGCGGGGCGGCGAAGATCTCGTCGAAGAAGTGCGGCGGCGCTGTCCGCCGGGCGTCCTGCGGAATGGGTAGCTCGGCGCGGCCTGCGCCCCGAACGTCCGCGTCCCGCGGGCGCCTCTTCCCGCCGACGAATCAACGCGCGGCCGTCGCCTCTCCGGACGCCTCGGAGACTTCCCCGCAGTCGATCCCCTGCTCCCGAATCCCGCAGCGCAACGTGCGCGGAGCCGTCATGTAGCGCACGCGGACGGCGCCGACGGCCGCGGCGTCCTCGAAGACCGGCTCCGAAACGCGGCGCGCGTCCGGAAGGCGCGTTCGCCCCAACTCGCGCAGGACGCCGGCGTCGAGCGTCCACGCCGCCAGTTCGCGCCCCGCCGCGGTCTCGCCTCGGACGCCGCTCTTGCCGTCGAACGGCGCCGGCTCGAGCACGGCGGCCACGGCCTTCCGGCGTCCGCCTTCGAGCGCGACGACGCGGGCGTAGATCGCGTACGGCGCGCCGTCCCAGTCCGGCCAGATTCTCTTGTACGTCGCCCCGCGCCGCGCGAGGACCGCCGCGCCGATCGGCGAGGTCCTGTCTCTTCCCCGCCCCGACACGACGATCTCGGCGACGCCGTCGTCGTCGAGATCGACGAAGACGGGCGGTCCCTCCAGGAACATCGACGGGGTGATCAGTTCGAGCGACCGCTTGCGGAGATCGAGGAGGAACAGGGCGTTTCCGGACGAGCCTCCGTACCGCGTCTAAAAGATCGCCGCGGGCGCGGACGCCTCGTCGAGGAACCACCCGTCCGGCGCGTACCCCGCGCTCGGCGCCTTCAGGTTCAGGAACTCCCGATAGGCGCCGTCCACGACCTTGTAGACGTGAAACGCGACGGCGGCGTCCTCGGCTTCCCACGTGTCGAAGACGATCTCCGGCGTCCCGTCGCGGTCGAGGTCGAAGACGCCGTAGAACGTCGCGGACGACGCGTCCCGCACCGCTCTCGGAATCATCATCAGCGGCTTCGCGCAGCGCTCGGGATTCGACGCGTCGATCAGGCAGATCTCGCCCGACGAGAGGACGCGCGCCGGCGACGATCCATGCGCCTTCGGATCGAGGGCGACGCCCGACGCGCGCGCGGCCGCCGCGGGCGTCGGCCAAAACGCGAGCGCCAGCGGCAGGAACGCGCCGATCGTTCGCCGGATTTTCCTGAGCGATGCGCCGTCTCTTCCGATCATGGCCGCCCCCAAGAACGCGCGACTTGCGGGCAGTCTTCGCCTCGCCGCGCAGCGCGGAAGTCGGGCGCGAACGGAAATAGAGACGCCGCGGACGCGCGGAGCGCGACCGGATCATCGTCGATGTCGGATTGCCGATTGGTGGAGCCGAGGGGGATCGAACCCCTGACCTCGTGACTGCCAGTCACGCGCTCTCCCAGCTGAGCTACGGCCCCACACTGGGACGCGGTCGGCGCGAGCCGCCCGCCGAAAGACCGGGAGACTGTAGCCGCGGAGGGGCGGGCTGTCAAACAAACTTCGGCCGTTCGCGCGCGCAAGACGGCCGCCGCGCCGCGCCCCAGCGCGAAGGAGCTGATGCGCGCCGCCGAGCAGGCGCCGCGCCCCAGCGCGAAGGACCAGATGCGCGCCGCCGCGCAGGCGCCGCGTCGCCGCGCGAAGGACGTCGGCGCGCGCCGTCGCCGCGCCGCGGCGCGGAAACGGGCGGGCAAAACACGCTCGGCCGCGCCGCGGCGCCGTGGACAACGGACGGCCGGGGAACCAACGTATGCAGCGATGCGCGGACTGCTCGCGATGATCGGCGCGGCGGCGGCCGCGGGGGCGCTCTGCGCCTCCTGCGGCGGCGCGCGCTATGAGCCGCAGCCGGGGGGCGAAGCGCTCCCCGCGATCACGCCGGCCGCGGCCGCCCTCGCGCGGCAGTCCCAAGGGCCGCGCCCGCTCTTTCTCGACACCCGCCCCGCCTCGGCCTACGCCGCGGGGCACGTCGCGGGCGCCGTCTCGACGCCGCTCGAATCGTTCCAGCCGCTGCCCGACGACACGCTCGACCAGCTGTTCGAGAACCGCGCGTCGGCGATCCTCTTCGCCGCGGGGATCCGCGGCGACCAAGAGACCGTGGCCGTGGACGACGGCGGGATCGACGGCTTCCGCCGCGCCTCGACCGTCTGCTGGATCCTCTCGCTCGCCGGCTTCGACCGCTGCCGCGTGCTCAACGGCGGCCTCCCCGCGTGGCGCGCCGTCTCCGGCCCCGTCAGCGCCGACCGGGTCAAGCCGCCCAAGCGGGACGAGAAAGAGAAGCCCCCCGATCTGGCCCAGCGGCCCCCGTCCCTCGCCTCGCTCGAGATGTTCCATTTCGCCACCGCCTCGGGAGACGCGGCGTTCGTGGACAGCTCCGCCGGCGACGGACCGGCCGCCCTCCGCGGCGCCGTCCGGCTGCCGCTGGAGCGGTTCGCGGCCGCGGGATCGATCGACGTCCGCGCCCTCGACGACGCGCTCGACCGCGCCCAGCTCCGCGCCGAGTCGGAGGCGATCGCCTTCGGCGAGCGCCTGACCGACGGCGCGGCGGGCTGGTTCGTCCTCGCCCGCCATTGCGCGATCCCGACCGTCCGCCTCTACCCCGGCGGGATGGCCGCCGCGCGCCGCGCCCCGACGCTCCCGCCGGCCGCCCTCGCTCCCCACCCCGTCGAGGACCGCAAGAAGAAGTAGTTTGCCGCGGCGGCCGTCGGCCGCTATCGTCGGCCCCGATTCCGCCGGCGGGTTCCGCCGCCGGCCCCCGGAGGCTCCGGAACCATGAGCAAGCTGCGGGTGCGCTTCGCGCCCTCCCCCACCGGCTACCTGCACGTCGGCGGCGCCCGGACGGCGCTGTTCAACTACCTCTACGCGCGCAAGTCGGGCGGCGTCTTCGTCCTGCGGATCGAGGACACCGACAAGGAACGCTCCACCGACGAGAACACGAAGCAGATCCTCGACTCGATGCGCTGGCTGGGGCTCGACTGGGACGAAGGTCCGCACCTTCAGTCGGAGGGGCTCGACCGCCACCGCGGCGCGGCGCTGCGGCTGCTCGACGAGGGGAAGGCGTACCGCTGCTTCTGCCCGCCCGAGCTGATCGAGCGGAAGCGGCAGCTCGCCTCCGACCACGGCGACGGCTGGAAGTACGACCGCACCTGCCTCTCGATCTCCCCCGAGCGCTCGCTGGAGATGGCCGCGGCCGGCGTGCCGTTCTGCGTCCGCTTCCTCGTCCCCGACGGGGAGACGACGTTCCAGGACATGGTCCACGGCCGCACGACGCTCAAGCACGACGAAATGGAGGACTTCGTCCTGCTGCGCTCCGACGGCAGCCCGACCTATCACCTCTCGGTCGTCTGCGACGACGTCCAGATGGGGATCACGCACGTCGTGCGCGGCGACGACCACATCAGCAACACGCCGAAGCAGATCCTGCTCTACAAGGCGCTCGGCGCCGAGCCGCCGATCTTCGCCCACCTGCCGCTGATCCTCGGCCCCGACAAGAAGCGGCTCTCCAAGCGCCACGGCGCGACGGCGGTGATGGCCTACGAGCAGCAGGGGATCCTCGCCTCGGCGATGGTCAACTTCCTCGGGCTGCTCGGCTGGAACCCCAAGGGGGACCGCGAAATCATGACCCTCGCCGAGATGGTCGAGGCGTTCGACTTCTCCGGCGTCGGCTCGTCGGCCGCGGTCTTCGACACCGAGAAGCTGCTCTGGATGAGCGGCAAGCACATGGAGCGGACCCCCGCGGCCGAGTTGCTGCCGCTGATCGAGGAGCAGTTGGGCGCGCGCGGCCTCTGGACGCCGCAGGACCGCGACCCGGCGCGCCTCGCGCGCGTCCAGGCGATGATCGACCTGAGCAAGGTCCGACAGCGCACGCTCCCCGACCTCGCCCGCGACGTCGCCCGCTACCTCTCCGACGACGTCGAGATCGAGGAGGACGCGCGCCGCAAGCACCTCGCCGGCGACGACCTCGCGGCGCGCCTGCTGGCCCTGCGCGACGCGCTCGCCGGCTGCGCCGACTGGGCGCCGGCGGAGCTGGAGACGGCCGTCCGCGGCGCCGCGGAGAAGCTCGGCGTGTCCGCCGCCAAGCTGATCCACCCGGCGCGCGTGGCCGTGCTCGGCGTGGCCGTGAGCCCGGGGATCTTCGAGGTCCTCGCGGCGATCGGCCGGGAATCGACGATGAAGCGGGTCGAGGCGCTCGTCGCGGCGACGGCCCGGGCCTGACGACGGCTCGGCCCCTTCGGCGGCCCGTTTCGGCCCGCCGCGGGAACGGCGAGGCTCGCCTTTCCGCGCGACGGCGTTACATTTGCGGCAGGGCGCGCGGGGGCGCGGGCGCGCCGCGGGAAGGAGACGGCTCCATGACGAACGAAGGATCCGGCGCGCGCAGCGCCGACTACGTGTTCCTCATCGCGCCTCCCGAGGAAGGGGGCGGGGTCTACCGCGCTCCGGCGGAGGTCCACGAAACGCTGCTCGGCTTCGAGCGCGAGTTCGCCTCCCGCGCCGGCTGCCCGCTGATCTTCGCCGACGTGGCCGAGCACCGGCTCACGCCGTTCGCCGTCCGCCTGTTCCGCAAGGGCTACGTCTCGCTCCGCCCGAACGAGCGCGAGCCGCGCGTGATGGACATCACCGCCGTGCAGCCGGAGATCGAGCGGCGCCTCGCCAAGATCCTCGGGCTCGACGAGACGGCCGCCACCGCCGCCGACGGCATCCTCGTCACGGAATCGGACCTGCCGTTCGAGGGGCCGATCGCCGCGGCGCCGGAGGGGATGATGGGCGCGGGGCGCGGGCGGCTGTTCGGCGTCCGACCCGGCGACAACCCGGTGGAGGTGCTGGAGAACATCCTCTACGGCCACACCGGCAAGGACGATCCGGAAAGCTCGCACCACGGCGAGCACGAAATCAGCGAAGGCGTGGACCGCGAGTAGCCGCCGTGCCCGGACGGACGTCCTACCACAACCACACGACCTGGAGCGACGGCGCGGCGGGCGTCGCGGAGATGCTCGCCGCGGCGCGCGCCGCGAAGCTCGACGAGTTCGGCTTCTCCGACCACCTCGTCTTCTACCCCGGCCACGACTGGTTCGGCTGGCGGCTGACGCCGGAGCGGCTCGGCGCCTACTCGGCCGAGATCCGCGCGGCGGCCGAGGCGACCGACGGGATCGCGGTGCGGATCGGCGCGGAGGTCGACTTCTTTCCCGAGCTCGAGCGGCAGCTCGCGGCGATCGTCAAGCCGCGGCCGTTCGACTACCTCATCGGCTCGGTGCACTTCGTGGACGGCTTCCTGATCGACGGCGGCCTCGAGGGCTGGACGGCGCTCTCGCCGGACGAGCGGGACGACGTCTGGCGGCGCTACTTCGAGCGGATCGTGCTCGCGGCGCGTTCCGGGATCTTCGACGTGATCGGTCATCTCGACCTGCCGAAGCGGTTCGGCGTCCGCTCCCCCGAGGAGCGCGGCGCGGGGGCGCTGGCGGCGCTCGACGCGATCGCCGCGGCGGGGATCGCGATCGAGCTCAACACGGCCGGCTGGCGTCATCCGGTGGACGAGCCGTATCCGTCGCCGTGGCTGCTCGAGCGGGCGCGCGAGCGGGGCGTGCCGCTCGTGATCAACGCCGACGCCCATCGTCCGGAGCACGTCGCGGCCGATTTCGACCGCGCCGAGGCGACGGCCCGCGCCGCGGGCTACGCCGAGGTCGTGCGCTTCGAGCGCCGCAAGCGCACCTCCGTCTCGCTCTGACGTTCGCGCCTAAACGCGGCGCACTGCCCGCGCGCCCCGCAAGACGCGCGTCGTGCGGCGGGGGCGGCGGCTCCGCCACGGGGCAACGGCTGCGCCGCCGCCCCCGCCCGCCCGACGTGCTGTCGTGTTTGGTCGCCCGCGTCGCCGATCGGCCGCGGGGGGGATGGTCCCTCTTGGTTGGTTCGCGCTGTTCGTGTGGTCGCGCGCCGCGACCTTGTTTGGCGGCGGCTGCGTCGATTCTCGCGTTGAAACGTCAGGGCGCGTGTCCGACGATGGGCGCGCGTCGCGCGACGGGGGGCGGCGGCTCCGCCGCCGGGGCAATGGCTCCGCCGCCGCCCCCCGCCGCTCGACACGCTCGTCGTATTCGACGCATGCCTTCGTCGCCGTGATCGCGACCGCTGTAGGGGCGGCTGGCGCGCTCCGATTCTCGCGTCCCCGCTCGAGATTCCACCGCGCCTGCCGCCCGACGTGAACACAGCGCCCGCTTGCCTTTCGGCGCCCCAAGGCAAGGTCCCGCGCGAATCACGTCGGGAGGCAGGCGCGGTGGAATCGTTCGCGGGCGAACGATCGTCGGGACGCGCCAGCCTCCCCTACGGATTCCGTCGGTCAGGAGTGTCTTTGGATCTTCGCCCAGGTGTCGCGCAGCGTGACCGCGCGGTTGAAGACGAGACGGCCCGGAGCGTGGTCGATCAGGTCGGCGCAGAAGTAGCCGTTCCGCTCGAACTGATAGCGGTCGCCGGGGCGCGCCTCGCCGAGCAGCGGCTCGACCTTGCACTCCGTCAGCGTCGTCAGCGACTGCGGATTCAGGTTGCACTTGTAGTCCGCGCCCTCCGGGTAGTCGTCCGGATCTTCCTTGGTGAAGAGGTGCTCGTACAGCCGCACCTCGGCGTCGAGCGCGTGCGCCGCGGAAACCCAGTGCAGCGTCGCCTTCGGCGAGCGCCCGTCCGGCGCCGCGCCGCCGCGCGTCGCGGGGTCGTACGTGCAGCGGACCTCGACCACCTCGCCGGCGTCGTTCTTGACGACCTCCTTGCAGGTGATCAGGTAGGCGCCGCGCAGCCGGACCTCGCGCCCCGGCGAGAGCCGATAGAACTTCTTCGGCGGCTCCTCGCGGAAGTCGTCCTGCTCGATGTAGAGCACGCGCGAGAACGGCGCGAGCCGCGCGCCGGCCGCCGGGTCTTCGGGGTTGTTGGTCAGCTCGAAATGCTCGACCTGCCCTTCGGGGTAGTTCTCGAGCACCACCCGCAGCGGCCGCAGCACGGCCATCGCCCGCTGCGCCCGCTTGTTGAGGTCCTCGCGCAGCGCGTTCTCGAGCACCGTCGCGTCCACGCGGCTGTCCCGCTTGGCCACGCCGATCCGCTCGCAGAAGGCGCGGATCGCCTCCGGCGTGTAGCCGCGGCGGCGGAAGCCGGCGATCGTCGGCATCCGCGGATCGTCCCAGCCGGAGACGTAGTTCTTCGTCACCAGCTCGAGCAGCTTCCGCTTGGAGAGGACGGTGTAGGTCAGGTTGAGCCGCGCGAACTCGATCTGCCGCGGGTGCGGCTCGGGCAGCCCGATCTCGTCGATGAACCAGTCGTAGAGCGGCCGGTGCGCCTCGAACTCCAGCGTGCAGACGGAGTGGGTGATCCCCTCGATCGCGTCCTCGAGCGGGTGGGCGTAGTCGTACATCGGGTAGATGCACCACTTGTCGCCGGCGTGCGGATGGGGCGCGTGGAGGATGCGGTAGATCACCGGGTCGCGCATGTTGACGTTCGGCGAGGCCATGTCGATCTTCGCCCGCAGCGTGCGCGAGCCGTCGGGGAACTCGCCGGCGCGCATCCGCCGGAACAGGTCGAGGTTCTCCTCGACCGTGCGGTCGCGGTACGGGCTGTTCTTCCCCGGCTCGGTCAGCGTGCCGCGCATCGCGCGGACCTCGTCGGCCGCGAGGTCGCAGACGTAGGCCTTCCCCTTCTTGATCAGCGTCTCCGCCCACTCGTACATCCGCTCGAAGTAGTCCGAGGCGAAGAGCAGCTTGTGCCAGCGCACGCCGAGCCAGGCGACGTCGGCGGCGATCGAGTCGATGTACTCGGTCTCCTCCTTCACCGGGTTCGTGTCGTCGAAGCGCAGGTTGCACAGCCCGCCGTACCCCTCGGCCAGCCCGAAATTGAGGCAGATCGACTTGGCGTGGCCGATGTGCAGATAGCCGTTCGGCTCGGGCGGGAAGCGCGTGTGCACGCGCCCGCCGTAGACGCCCGCTTCGTTGTGGGCGTTGATGATCTCGCGGATGAAGTCGGGTCCGGCGACGGGACCTTGTCCGGCCGGAATGTCGGGAGTTTTGTCGCTCATCGATCGATCCCTGGCGCGCGACCAACCAAGCGCGCCGCGAAGCGGCCATTGTGCCAGAGGCGCCGACCGCGGGACAGAGAACGCCCCCTAATCCGGCAATTTCGCTCGTTTACTTGACGCGGAGCGTCCCGTCCCGTAACGTATCGCTCGCTTCGGCGTTGGGGAGTCGTCCAACGGCAGGACATGCGGCTCTGGACCGCAGAATCGGGGTTCGAATCCCTGCTCCCCAGCCAACCCGAAGTTGCTACAATCGGCGGCGCTTCAAGCGCCGTTTTTTTGTGCCCTGCTGGGGAGTCGTCCAATGGCAGGACAGCGGACTTTGGATCCGCTTATCGGGGTTCGAATCCCTGCTCCCCAGCCAACTCCCTCGTGCGGCCCCGTCCCCTCGCGCCCCCGCAAACGCGTCCGCTCTCCGGTTCGGCGCGCGTAAAGCTCGCTTGACACGCCGCCGCGCGTGCGGCATTCTGCAAGTCAAGCGAGCTTGACACGAGACGAGCTCGCGGGAGAGGCGCCGCCGTGGCCCGAATCGTCGTCGAGAACCGCGTCCGCGAAATGCGGCAGCGGCTCGGCATGACGCAGCAGGAGCTGGCCGACGCGGTCGGCGTCTCCCGGCAGAGCATCAATTCGATCGAGCAGGGGCGCTACATCCCCAGCCTGCCGCTCGCGCTGCAGTTGGCGAAGGCCTTCGGGCGCGCCGCCGACGAACTCTTCACGCTGAAGGAAACCCGCGCATGATCGACGAACGGTTCGTCCTCCACCGCTACAAGGCGAGCAGCCACGCGGCCGTCGTCGGCGCGGTCCTCCTCGCGATTCTGCTGATCCTCGGTCAGCTCCGCGGCGAAGGGATCCGCTGGGACCTCTTCGCCGTCCTCGCCGCCATGGCCGCGACGAAGGTCGCGGCGATGATCTACTTCCACTTCGCGGACTGAAGGAGCTTCGTATGTGCCTCGGAAACATCGGCGTCCGCCGCCCCCCGCGCGCCGTCGCGTGGACGCTCGCCGGCGGCCTTCTCTGCAACTCGGCGGCCGCGCTGCTTCCCCGCCTGCTCGGCGCCGATTCGCTTCCCGCCGGATCGCCGTCGCTCCACACGCTCGAATTTCTTCGCGGCTTCCTCGAAGGGGTCGGGATCACGCTGCTGATCCTCTCGCTGATCCTCGGGCGACGCGCGCGTCGTTGAGCGGTTCCGTCGGGCGCCGTCGCTCCCGCGGTCCGATCCGCGCGACGAACGGCGCCCGGACGACCG
>JAJFTU010000469.1 GCA_021372775.1 bacterium
CATCACGCGGTCGGCGTCGGCCTTCGCGTCGGCCGCCTTCTCGCCGGCCAGTTCGAGCATCTTCGCCACGTGGGCGACGTACTTGCCGCGCAGGTCGGCCATCCGCGGGTCGTCGGCGAGGTAGTAGTCGCGGTCGGGCAGTCCGAGGCCGCCCTGGAACATGTGCAGGATGCTGATGTCGGGGTTCTTGAAGTCGGCGGCGACTTCGCCGCTGAAGAGCGAGTCCGCGCCTTGGGTGGCGAGCTTCCCGGCGACGGCCATCAGCGTCTTGGCGTCCTTCACGCCGTCCACCAGGGCCAGCAGGTCCTTGATCGGCTCGGCGCCGCGCTTCTCGATCGCGGCCTCGTCCATGCAGGACCCGTAGTACGCGCCGAGCTTCGCCTGGTCGGGCGTCGTCGGGTGAGCCGCCGCCGCCTCGAGCACCGCGCGCACGTTCTCGCGGTTGCGCTGGTCGATCTCGCTGAAGCCGCGGCCCCAGACGACCTGGTCGCCGGGGAGCGTCGCGTGCTTGAACCAACCGCCGCAGGCGTACTTGTAGAAGTCCTGGCAGGGATCGAGGGTCCGGTCCATGTCGTTCAGGACGACCTGGGGGTCGAACTTCGGGGACGTGGCGGGGGCGGGCGCTGCGGCGGGCGCGCCGGCGGCGAGGGCCGCCGAGGTCGCCGCGAGCGCGGCCAGCGAGATCGCGAAGAGGCGCCGTGGTTTCATCAGGTTGCTCCTAGGAAGAGGGCGGCGGCGGGGGTTCCGCCGACGGAACAGAACCACTGTAGTTTAGGCGGCCGCCCGCCGCCGGCGGGGCGCCCGCCGGGCCGGTCGCGCGGACGGTCGCCGCGGACGGTTCAGCGGTCGCCGCGCGGGGGCGACTCGCCCGGCCGCGAAGCCGTCCGTCGGCGCGTCCCGCAGGGTCCGCGGCGAGGAGGTCGAAGCCGTCGCGTCTCGGCCGACGGCTCAGGACGCGGCGAAGCCGGCGGCGAGCGCGGCGTAGAGGCGCGCCGCGGCGACCGTCTCGGCCAGCGAGACCTGGTCGTGCTTTGTGTGAGCGACCTCGAGCCGTCCGGGGCCGCAGACGACCGGCGCCGACCCCGCCTCGTGGAAGAGGCTGCCGTCGGAATGGGAGCGGAAGACGGCCGGCGCGCACGGCAGCCCGGCGGCGGCGAAGGCCGGCGCGAGCGGGGCGAGGCGCGGGTCGGCGGGGTCGAGCGCATAGCCGGCGGCCCAGTAGCCGAGTCGCCAGTCGAGGCTCGCCCGCGCGTTCTCGGCGAGCGTCGCCGCGCGCGCGTTCTCCACCGCCGCCTCGACCTGCGCGCGGTCGCTTCCCGGCGGCAGATGGACGTCGAGCAGGGCCGAGCAGCGGTCGGCGACGACGAAGCGGCTCTCGCCGCCGTTGATCTCGCGCAGGTTGACGGCGAGCGCCTCGGCGGCGGGAAGGTCGGCGAGGCCGGCGATGATCCGCCGCAGCCAGCCGAGCAGGGCGTGGATCGCGTTGGCCCCGACGTCGGGGAGCGCGGCGTGCGCGCGCACCCCCTCCGCCTCGAGGTGCGCCTCGAAGTAGCCGTTGTGGGCGAGGCAGGGGACGAGCCCGGTCGGCTCGCCGATCACGACCAGCGGCGCGCGCAGCTCCTCGAGCAGCTTGGCCGTGCCGTCGCCGTACTCCTCCTCGCCGACGACCAGCGCGAGGCCGATCCCGCGGCGCGGGGCGACGCCGGCCGCGGCGAGCGCGGCGAACGCCGCGACCATCGCCGCGCAGCCGGCCTTCATGTCGGCCGCGCCGAGGCCGTGCAGCACGTCCCCCTCGCGCCGCGCGCCGAGCTTCTCGTCGGAGAGGAGCGGGATCGTGTCCACGTGGCCGACGAAGAACAGCTCCGCGGGGCGCGGGCCGAGCTCGACGATCAGGTTGGCGCGGTCGTCGTCCGCGCCCTCGGCCGGCGCCGGTTGGCGGCGGCACGGCAGGCCGGCGGCGAGGAGCGCCTCCTCGAACAGGTCGGTCGCCGGCCCCTCGGCGTACGAGGGGCTGTAGCGGCCGACCACGTCGATCAGCAGCCGCTCCAGACGGGACGCGTCGACCGCGGCGAGGGCGCGCGCGACGGCGCCGTCCCCCGGCACCTCAGTCGTCCTCGCCCGGGCCGGTGACGGAGCCGGCCGGGTGGGCGCCGGAAAGGGTGCGGCGGCGGCGCTTGCGGCGCTCGACCGTCTCGATCTCGTGGGTCAGGTTCTTCGACAGGTAGACGTGCCCCGTCTCGTTGCCGAACCCCTGCTTGCGGAAGAAATGGATCGCCCGCACGTTCTCCGCCGCGGTGTCGACGAGCATCATCCGCGCCCCCTGCTCGATCAGCAGGTCCTGCATCCGCGCGAACAGCTTCGAGCCGATGCCCAGCGGGCCGACCTCCTGATCGACGCCGAGCCAGAGCAGATAGCCGTAGTTCCACGCGCTGTGCCGCTTCTCGATCACGGTGCCGAGCGCGAACCCGACGACCTTGTCGTCCAGCTCCGCGACGAGGCAGGTCTCGCCGTCGGCGGCGAAGCGGTCGACGATCTCGTATTCGTCCCAGGTGCGGTAGAGGTTGGGCCACTTGTCGGCGGTGAAGACCTTCTCGCCGAGGGCGTAGACCTTGGGCAGATCCTCCAGCTCCATCTCGCGCACGGTCACGCTGGCGCCGTGCTCCTTCTGTTTCGCAGGTTTCCTTTTCGTGTCCGACATAAGAAACACCTCTCGGCGTCATGGTACGCCGCCCCCGCCGCCGTTGCCGAAACGGCCGGGACGGAGCACGCTCGGGCCATGAGCGATCGAACCGATCCGGACGCGACGATCGTCGGCCGTTACCGCCGCCTCGTCGCCGAGGCGGACGCGTGGTTCGCGCGGGCGCTCGCGGCGCACCGCGCCGAGGCGCAGTGCGGCCGCGGCTGCGACGGCTGCTGCCGCGGCCTGTTCGACGTCACGCCGCTCGACGCGGGGCTCCTCCGCGCCGGCCTCGACGCGGCGCCGGCGGCGGCGCGGTCGGCGATCCTCGAGGCGGCGCGCGCGGCGCTGGCCGCGGTCCGCGACGCCGCGCCCGACTGGGCGCCCCCCTACCGCTTGGGCGACTTGGGCGTTCCGCGGTTCGACGCCCTCTGCGAGACGCTCGACGAGGTTCCCTGCCCCTGCCTCGCGGCGGACGGCGCCTGCCGGCTCTACGAGCACCGGCCGCTCGTCTGCCGCCTGCACGGCCTGCCGATGTGGGATCCGGGCGAGGAGGCGTTCGTCGGCGGCGACTGCCCGCGGAACCTGCCGCCCGAGAACCTCGAGGACAAGCCGGCGCTCCACTTCGACCACGCCTCGTTCGAGGCGCGGGAACTGCGGCTGATGGCCGAGCTGGCCGGGCCGGAGGCGGCGAGCGACCCCGAGGCCTGCGGCACGATCATAGCCGCCGCCCTCCTCGCGCCCTGACGCACCCGTAGCCGGATCCGCTCAGGAATTAGCCGGCCGGAGTAATCCCGGCGGCAGAATCGGGGCGGGAGCTGTGGAATAATTCGCCTATGGACGGTGTGTCTTGGCCGATGTTGGCGGCCGAGGTCGCGGCCGGCATCGCGCTCGCGGCGTGCTGCGGGCTGAGGGCTTTCCTGCCGCCGCTCGTCGTCGGCCTCGCGGCCCGCTTCCATCTCTCGGAGATGCTCCTCGGGCGGCCGCTGCTCAGTCCGTCGTTCGAGTGGCTCGCCTCGACGCCGGTGCTCGTCGTCCTCTCCGTCGCCGTCCTCTTCGAGCTCGCCGCGGACAAGATCCCCGCGCTCGACCACGCGCTCGACGTCGTGCAGACGATCGTCCGCCCGCTCGCCGGCGCGCTGGCCTTCGCCGCCTCGCTCGGCGGCGTCCCGCCGTGGGCCGCCGCGGCCGCCGGGCTGGTCGTCGGCGCGCCGCTCGCCGGCGTCCTCCATCTCGGGAAGGCCAAGATCCGCCTGCTCTCGACCTTCGGCACGGGGGGCCTCGCCTCGCCGTTCATCTCCTTCTTCGAGGACATCGTCACGATCGTCGGCGCCGTCCTCGCCGTGCTCGCCGGCTTCGCCGCGCTGATCCTCGTCTTGGTCGGCGCTTACCTCACCTACCGGCTCGTGCGCGTCTTCCTGCGGCGCGTGGGCCGGCTGCGCGCCGACCTCGGCGCCCCGTGAGCGCCCCCGCGCTGCCGGCCGCCCTCGCGGCGCGGCCGGTCGTGCTCTTCGACGCCGGGGGCACGCTGATCACGCTCGACTACGACCGCGTCCGCGCGGCGATCCCGGCCGGCGCCGGCGCGCCGCCCAACGTCGCGTTCGACGCGGCGGAGGCGCGGGCGCGGCGCTGGGCCGACGCGGCGCTGCGGAAGGAGCTCGGGGCGCGCGGCCTCTGGAACGGCTACTTCGCGCGCGTCCTCGGCGACGCCGGCGTCGCGGCGGAGGCGATCCCCGCGGCGCTGGAGGCGCTCTGGCGCGCGAACCGGGAGCGCGGCCTCTGGCGGCGGCCGGTGGACGGGGCGCGCGAGACGCTGCGCGTCCTGCACGAAGCGGGACGGCGCCTCGCGGTCGTCAGCAACGCCGAGGGACAGGTCGAGGCGGACCTCGTCGAGGCGGGGTTCGGCGAGTTCCTCGAGACGGTCGTCGATTCGGCGCTCGTCGGCGTGGCCAAGCCTGATCCGCGGATCTTCGCCGTCTGCCTCGAGCGGCTCGGCGCGCGCCCGGAGGAGTGCCTTTTCGTGGGGGACGTGCCCGCGTTCGACGTCGTCGGCGCGCGCGCCGCGGGGATCGAGCCGCTGCTGCTCGACCCGCACGGCGTCCACGCCGACGTCGACGCGCCGCGGCTCGCCTCCCTCGCCGATCTTCCCGCGGCGCTCGG
>JAJFTU010000470.1 GCA_021372775.1 bacterium
CAGCTCGTGTGGGAGCCGCCGTGGGATCCGCGGCTGATGGCCAGCGACGAGGCGAAGGACAGGCTGGGGATTTGGTGATTGCGGGCGTACTGCCCGCGGGTCTCGGGGCGTACTGACCGCTCGGCTTCGTGGTGTACTGCCCGGGCGTCTCGCGGGCGCACTTCCCCCTCAGCTTGGCAGAGTACTGCCCGCGCGTCTTGCGGGACGCCCGTCGGGCGGCGGGGGCGGCGGCTCCGCCGACCGGGCAACGGCTCGCCGCCGCCCCCGCCCGCCCGACGTGCTGTCGTCTTTGGTTGCGCGCACCGGCGCTTGGTCGCACGGGGGCGCTCCTCTTTGGATGGTCCGTGCTTCTAATTTCGCCGCGCGCCGCGGCGACGAACCGCGGGGGTCTCGGCGCTCCCGCGGCGCGGCGTCAGGGCGCGTGTCCGTCGACGGCGCGGGCCGCGCGACGGGGGGCGGCGGCTCCGCGACGGGGCAATGCTCCGCCGCCGCCCCCCGCCGCGCGTCCCGCTCGTCGTGTTCGAAGCCGCGCACCGAACGTAGCGTCATGGCGAGGGGCGCCGCGATGACGACGGGCGCCGACGTCGCGAAGGGCGCCGCGAGGACGACGGCGGGTCGGGGCGGCTGGCGCGTCATGATCGTCGTGTCCGCGCTCAACATGCCTCCGCGCCAGCCGCCCCTGCGGCGACGTCGATCTCGAGAGGCTCGGCTTGCCGCGGAAAGAACGCGCCCGCCGCGCGAGGGCGGCGGGCGCGAAGCGGGAACGACGCGAGGGTCAGACGGCGCGGAAGCGCTCCGCGACTTTCTCGGGACCGAGGATCGCGATGAAGGCGCCGGCGCGGGGGCCTTTGTCCTTGCCGAGCAGCGCGGCGTAGATCGCCGCGAAGGCGCGGGCGCCGCCGGGGCCGCCTTCGGCCTTGGAGAGATCACGCACGAGGTTCTGGATCGCGTCGCCGTCGGTCATCCCCGGCAGCCGGTCGGCGAGGGCGTGCAGGAACGCCTTCTGGTCGTCGGCCAGCGAACGCGCCGTCTCCGGCAACTCGTCCGGCACGTCCACCTTGATTTCGTCCGGGGCGAAGCGGGCCAGCCAAGCCTTCGCCATCTCCATCCGCGAGGCGAGCGCCTGACGGTCGCACGGACCGTAGCCGCCCTTGGCCAGCAGCGCGACGGTCGTGTCCACGTCGAAGCGCGCGATCTGCGCCACGAGCACGAGGTGGTGGAACGGCACGCCGATCGGCGTGAAACCGGCCGCGCGCGACAGCTCGAGAGCGCGGTCGTCGCGTCCCTGCGCGCTCGCGTCGTCCACCTCGTCCACCAGCTTCAGCAGCGCGAGGCCGGGGTCGAACTGGATGCTGCGCGCCGGGCGGTTCTTGAGCACGAGGTACCGCAGCACCTCCGGCGGGACCATCGTCAGCAGCTCGGAGACGGAGAGGACGTTCCCCTTGGAGGAGGACATGTCCCCCTGCCCCTTGAGGGCGATCCACTCGTAGACCACCGGCGTCGGGGCCTTCCAGCCGAAGATCCGCTCCGAGAAGAGCTTCCCCGTGTCGTAGCTGCCGCCGCGGCTGGCGTGGTCCTTGCCGAACGGCTCGGCCGTGACGCCCAGCGCGCGCCAACGCGCCGGCCAATCGACGCGCCAGGTCAGCTTGCCGCCCGTCGCCGCCGGCTGCTCGCTCTCGGCGCCGCAGTGGCCGCAGTTGGAGCGGATGGTCCCCGCGGCGCGGTCGAAGCCGTGCACGACCCCCTTGGTGATCATGCGGCACTTCGGGCAGCGCGGATTCCACGGCGACCAGTCGGCCTCGCACTCCTTGCCGGT
>JAJFTU010000471.1 GCA_021372775.1 bacterium
CGTAGCCGCCGCCCGGCACGGCGGAGCGGACCGAAACGCCGGGGGCGGAGATGTCGGGCTTGAGCAGCCCCGAGCGGTCGCGCGTCACCGGCCCGCGGCCGGAGAAGCCCGCCACCTCGTTCGCGCTCGTCGTCGCGGCGACCGACACGACGTCGGCGTAGATCGCCGGCGGATCGCCGACCGTGGCGCACTGCGACCCCGCGTTGCCGGCCGCGTCCACGTCGAGCACCCCCGCGCGCCGCAGCCGCGCGAAGGCGAGCCGCAGCGTGTCGGCGTCGCAGCCCTCGCTCTCGGGACAGGTCCACGAGTTGTTCACGATCGCCGCGCCGAGCTCGGGCCGGCCGTCGCGCAGCGGATCGCCGCCGGGCGGCCACGGGGCGAGCAGGAACTGCATGCACTCGAGGTACGAGGCGGACGAGCCGGCGCCGTCGGCTTCCATGTTGCGGCAGGCGATCCAGCGCGCGCCGGGAGCGACGCCGACTTGGTTCGCCGCGCCGTCGTCGCCGACCATCGTGCCGGTCGTGTGCGTGCCGTGGCCGTGCGGGTCGGTCGGCGCGGCGTACTGGCCGAAGGCGTCGTGCCACGAGTAGCGGTGGTCCGCGGCGCCGGTCGCCGCGTCGTAGCCGCGGTAGTGCGGCTTCAGCGCCGGATGCGTCCAGTCCACTCCGGTGTCGGCCGAGCCGACGACGATCCCCTCGCCGCGCGTCGCGCTCCAGACGGCCGGCGCATCGACCATCGCGACGTTCCACTCGACGGACGCGGCGGCGAGGGGGCTCTTCGCCGCGGACGCGGCCTCCGGGACGGGAACGCGCGCGGCGACGAGCGGGCTGCCGACCAGGCGCGCGACCTCGGGGCGGCGCGCGATCTCGCGCGCCAGCGCGCCGTCGCCGGCGACGAGGACAGCGTTCACGAGGTAGAAGGGACGCGCCGCGATCCTCGCCGCGGCGAGCTCCGCGAGCAGCCGCCGCTGCGCTTCGGCCGCCCGCGCGGCGAGGCGCGCGACCAGCGCCCCGCGCGACGCCGCGGGCGGCTCGGGCGCCGGCGTTTCCAGCAGCACGAGGAACTCCGCCGCTCCCTTCGCGTCGAGGCGCGCGGCGAGCCACGGCGCGATCTTCGCCTCCGCCGCGTCGGGCGTCTCGAGCGCGGCGCGCGCGGGGAGTTGCTGCGCCGCGGCGGGCGCGGCGGTTGCGGCGGACGCGGCGACGGCGAGCGCCGCGAGGAGCGGGGGGGAGAAGCGGCTCATTGCGCTAACATACATAAGGCGCGCCCCGTTCGGCGCGCCGAATGCGGGGATTCTGCCGTGGGATTGCGCGTGGACGACCGTCTGGAGATTCCGGACGAGGAACTGAGCTGGAGCGCGGCGCGCAGCGCCGGCCCCGGCGGGCAGAACGTCAACAAGGTGAGCACGCGGGTCACCGTCGTCTTCGACCTCGCCGGGTCCCGCGTCCTCGACGAGGCGCAGAAGGCGCTGCTCGCGGAGCGCCTGGCGACGCGGATCGACAAGGCGGGCGGGCTGCACGTCGTCGCCCAGCGGCACCGCACGCAGAGCCGCAACCGCGACGCCGCGTTCGAGCGGCTCGCGGAGTTGCTTCGCGAGGCGCTGCATGTCGATCCGCCGCGCCGCGGGACCCGCCCCACGCGGTCGTCGCGCGAGGAGCGGCTCGAGGGGAAGCGCCGCCGCGCCGACGCGAAGCGCGGCCGCGCCGAAGGGCGCCGCGTCGCGCGCCGCGACGACGACTGAAGGTCTCGCGCCGCGTCGTCGGTCGACGTGCGACGTTCGACGGCGGTGTTTCGCGCGGATCAGGTCGGGCGGCAGGCGCGGTGGCGACGCCGTCGTTCCGACGATCTGATCGGCGCGCCAGCCGCCCCTGCACGTCGTCGCGACGCGTCGGCCGCCGTTGCGCGTCGTCGTCGATGCGATGGTGCGCACGGTCGTAGTCGATGCGCCGGCCGTCGTTAGGCGTCGTCGCCGACGCGGGAGTGCGCGGCGAGGGCGCCCTCGCCGGCTTCGCGGAAGGCGCGCGAGACGCCGCCGACGCCGAGCTTCACGCCGCCGAAGATGCGCGAGACGACGAGGCCGCCGCCGACGAGGCCGCGCGCGCGCAGCGACTCGAGCAGCACGCGCCCCGGATGGCCCACTTCGCCGTCGTCCTTCGAGCGCTCGACCACCGCGCCGTCCGGCCCCTCGAAGCGGCAGGCCCAGCAGTGATGGCACGCCTTGCGGTGTTCCTTGCGGCGCTCCTTCAGGATCTCCTCGAGCGCCGCCTCGTCGGCCGCGGGGAAGAGGAGCGCGAAGAAGCGGGACCGCTCCACCGTCAGCTTGAATTCCGCGCGCCGTTCGATCTTCACGTCCCGCTCTCCGTTCACGTCGGCTGCGCGAAAGTTCCCGCGCCGCGCGCGGCCGATTCCGTCCGCGGGACGAGGATAGCGGCAACGTCCGCGCGCCGCGTCTGTCGTCACTGGGGCGGACGCAAAAAAAAGCGTCTCCGCGCTTGTGCACGGACGGCGAATTCGCCCTATAGTCTTCTCAACGCTTCACAACCGCTGCCGGCCCCGCCCACTCCCCCCCGGTTGGGCGGGGCTGGCGATTTTTTAGGCCAGTCCCGCGCGGTTCCGCGCGCTTCCTCGACCCAAAGAAAACGCCGCCGCGGGCGCGGCGGCGCGGTGCGAAATTCCCCGGGCGCCTCAGCGCGCCGCGAGGTCCGCGCTCTGCGGGTCGATCCGCTCCGGATCGAGTTCGAACTTCTTGATCGCCGCGGTCACTTCGCGCGGCGCCACCTTCCCCTCCCGCGCGAGCGCGGCGAGCGTCGCGACGACGATGTTCTCGGCGTCCACCTCGAAGAAGCGGCGCAGCGCGGCGCGCGTGTCGGAGCGGCCGAAGCCGTCGGTGCCGAGCGCGACGAACGACCGTCCCGCCCAGGGGACGATCATGTGCGGGATCGCCTTCATGAAGTCGGTCGCCGCTACGACCGGCCCCTCGGCCCCGGCGAGCGCGTGCGCGACGTACGGCGTGCGCGGCGGATCCTCCGGATGCAGCCGGTTCCAGCGCTCGACCGCCAGCGCCTCGCGCCGCAGCTCGCCGTAGCTCGTCGCGCTCCAGACGTCGGCGGCGACGTCGTACTGCTCGGCGAGGATCGCCTGCGCCCGCAGCGCCTCGCGCAGGATCGTCCCCGATCCGAGAAGCTGCGCCCGCGCGCGCCCTTTCTCGCGCCCGGCGGCGAAACGGTAGAGCCCCTTGAGGATCCCCTCGCGCGACCCGTCGGGCATCGGCGGCATCGGGTAGGTCTCGTTGTAGAGCGAGAGGTAGTAGAAGACGTCCTCGCGGCCGTCGGTCATCCGCGCCAGGCCGTCCTCGACGATCGTCGCCACCTCGTAGGCGAACGCGGGGTCGTAGGCGAGGCAGGACGGCACGGTCGAGGCGACGAGCAGCGAGTGGCCGTCGTTGTGCTGCAGCCCCTCGCCCTGCAGGGTGGTGCGCCCGGCGGTCGCGCCGCAGAGGAAGCCGCGGCCGCGCGCGTCGGCGAAGGCCCAGATCGAGTCGGCGATCCGCTGGAAGCCGAACATTGAATAGAAAATGTAGAACGGCGCCGTCAACGCGCCGTGCGTGGCGTGGCTCGTCCCCGCCGCGGTCGTCGAGGCCATCCCGCCGGCCTCGGTGATCCCTTCCTCGAGGATCCGGCCGTCCTTCGCCTCGCGGTAGCTGATCAGGAACTCCGCGTCCACCGGCGTGTACTTCTGGCCGACCGGCGAGTAAATCTTGAACTCCGTGAAAAGCGGATCCATGCCGAACGTCCGCGCCTCGTCGGGCACGATCGGCACGACGCGCTTGCCGAGCCGCTCGTCCTTCATCAGCTTCCGCAGCAGCCGCACGAAGGCCATCGTCGTCGAGGGCTCGTTCGTGCCGCTCCCCTTGTCGAACTCGGCGAAGACGTCGTGCCCGGGCAGCTCGATCGGCGCGCGGACCGCGCGCCGCCGCGGCGCCGCGCCGCCGAGCGCCCGCCGCCGCTCGAGCATGTACTGCACCTCCTCGCTCTTCGGCCCGGGATGGTAGTAGGGCGGTAGGTCCTGGAGCTTCTCGTCGGGGATCGGCAGCTCGAGGCGGTCGCGGAACGTCTTCAGCTCGTCTCCCGACATCTTTTTCACCTGGTGCGCGACGTTGCGTCCCTGCGCCGTGTCGCCGAGCGTCCACCCCTTGATCGTGCGGGCGAGGATCACGGTCGGCGCCCCTTCGGTCTCCGCGGCCACCTTGTACGCGGCGTAGAGCTTGCGGTAGTCGTGGCCGCCGAAGCGCAGCCGCGCGAGCTGCTCGTCGGAGAGGCCCGCGACGAGCCGCTCGAGCTCCGGGTCGCCGCCGAAGAAGTCGCGGCGGATCACCGCGCCCCCCTCGGCCGCGAGCCGCTGCGAATCGCCGTCGAGCGTGTCGAGCATCCGGTCCACCAGCTTGCCGTGGACGTCCTGCGCGAGGAGCGCGTCCCACTCGCGCCCCCAGAGGACCTTGATCACGTTCCAGCCGGCGCCGCGGAAGACCGCCTCGAGCTCCTGCACGATCTTGCCGTTGCCGCGCACCGGGCCGTCGAGCCGCTGCAGGTTGCAGTTGACGACGAAGGTCAGGTTGTCCAGCCCCTCGCGCGCGGCGAGCGTCAGCGCGCCGAGCGCCTCCGGCTCGTCGGTCTCGCCGTCGCCGAGGAAGGCCCAGACGCGGGAGCGCGACGTGTCGGCGAGCCCCTGCGCCGCGAGGTAGCGGTTGAAGCGCGCCTGGTAGACCGCGTTGATCGGGCCGAGCCCCATCGAGACGGTCGGGAACTCCCAGAACTCCGGCGCGAGCCGCGCGTGCGGGTAGCTGGGCAGCCCGTCGCCGAACGCCTCGCGGCGGAAGGCGTCGAGCCGGCGCGCGTCGAGGCGTCCCTCGAGGAAGGCGCGGGCGTAGATCCCCGGCGCGGCGTGCCCCTGGAAGAAGATCTGGTCGCCGCTCCCCTCGCCGTCCTTGCCGCGGAAGAACCAGTTGAAGCCGACCTCGTAGAGGCTCGCCGCCGAGGCGTAGCTGGAGAGGTGGCCGCCGAGGCCGGGGAAGCGCTGGTTGGCGCGCACGACCATCACGACGGCGTTCCAGCGGACGAGGCGGCGGATCCGCCGCTCGAGCTCTTCGTCGCCGGGGAAGGGCGGCTCCTGCTCGGGGCTGATCGTGTTGATGTAGCGGGACTGCGTCGTCGGCGGCAGGCCGAGGTTGAGGATGCGCGCCCGCTTGAGCAGCTTGTAGAGGACGAACTGCGCCCGCGCGCGGCCGCCGCGGCCGACGAGCTCGTCGAGGGAATCGAGCCAGTCCTGCGTTTCGAGCGGATCGATGTCGGGGAGTTGTTGTTTGAACTGTTCGAAGATCATCGCTGCGGCGCCTCCCGACCGGCGCCGGGGCGCCGGCGAAGCAAGGCAATAGAATTACGCTCATGCGACCAGGACGGCAGGACGAAATTCCGGGCGCCTCGGGCGATCGGCGGGGGGGCGGCGACGTCCCGTCCGCGGCGGGCGCGGAGGACGCGGCCGACGAGCGTCTCGATGCCGGCGCGGGCGCCGCGGGCGACCTCGAGCTCGGGCCGCGCGGCGCCGTGCGCGGGCGGCTGCGGCCGCCGGGGGACAAGTCGGTCAGCCACCGCGCGCTGCTCTTCGCCGCGGCCGCGCGCGGGACGTCGCGGATCCGCGGGCTCGCCCCCGGCGCCGACGTCGCGGCGACGCGGCGCGCGCTCGAGGCGCTCGGCGTCGCCGTCATCGACGAGGGCGGCGCGTCGCGCGCGGCGGGCGATGCGTCGGGCGAGGAGGACGGCGGCGCGCGGCGCGTCGTCGTCGTGCGCGGCGCGGGCTGGGCGGCGCTCGACCGCGCGGCCGACGCGGCGCCGCTGGAGATCGACTGCGCCAACTCCGGCACGAGCGCGCGGCTGCTGCTCGGGCTGCTCGCCGGGACGCGCGGACGCTTCCTGCTGCGCGGCGACGCGTCGCTCTCGGCGCGGCCGATGGCGCGGGTCGCGGCGCCGCTGCGCGCGTTCGGCGCGCGCATCGAGGAGCGGCCGACGCTGCCGCTGCTCGTGGACGGCGCCGCGCTGCGCGGCGCGTCGGTCGCGACCGGCGCGGCGAGCGCGCAGGTCAAGTCGGCGCTGATCCTCGCCGCGCTGCAGGCGCGCGGGGCGAGCGTCGTCGTCGAGCCGGCGCCGACCCGCGACCACACCGAGCGGCTGCTCGCGGCGATGGGGGCGCCGCTGCGCGCGGCCGGAACGCGGATCGAGATCGACGGCGGGCGGCCGGATCTCGCGCCGCTCGACCTCGACGTGCCGGGCGACCCGTCGTCCGCGGCCTACGCCGCGGCGCTCGCCGCGCTCGACGGGGCGGGGGACTTGGTCGTGGAGGACGCGCTGCTCTCGCCGCGGCGGACCGGCTTCTACCGGCTGCTCGCGGCGATGGGCGCGGACGTCGAGCTGCGCGTCGCGCGCGCGGCGCCGGAGGAGGTCGGGACGATCGTCGTGCGCGGCGGCCGTCCGCTTCGCGGCGTGGACGTGGCGGGCCAGGACGTCGTGGACGCGGTGGACGAGCTGCCGCTGCTCGCGGTCGTCGCGGCGCTGGCGCGCGGGACGACGACGATCCGCGGCGCCGCGGAACTGCGCGTGAAGGAGTCGGACCGGATCGCCGCGACGGTGCGGCTGCTGAGGGCGTTCGGGGCGCGGGCCGAGGAACTGCCGGACGGCTTGGTCGTCGAGGGGCCGGCCGCGCTGCGCGGCGCGGCGGCGGACGCGGGGGGCGACCATCGCCTCGCGATGTGCGCGGCGGTGGCCGCGGCGCGCGCCGCCGGCCCGTCGCTGCTGCGCGGCGGCGAGTGGGTGCGGATCTCCTACCCGTCGTTCTTCGCGGACCTCGACCGGCTGGCGGGCGGGGCGGAGGGGCGGGCGCGCGGCGAGAGGGACGGACGATGAAGATCGCGTTGTTCGGGCATCCGGTGGGGCACAGCCGCTCCAAGGACCTCTTCGACGCGCTCGCCGCGGCCGGGGGGCCGCGCGTGGAGTACCGGGCGGTGGACGTGCCGCCGGAGCGGTTCGGCGAGGCGCTGGCGCGGCTGCGCGACGGGGAGTGGGACGGCGCGAACGTCACGGTTCCGCACAAGCGCGCGGCGGCCGCCGCCGCGGACCTGCTCGAGCCGTTCGCGGCGCGCTGCGGCGCGGCCAACGTCCTCGCGCGGCGCGGCGGCGGCGCGCTCGTCGGCGCCAACACCGACGGCCTCGGCTTCCTCGACGCGCTCTCGCTCCTCGACGCTCCGGCGTCGCGCGGGCTCGCGGGGGGCGGGGCGGCGAATCGCGCGCTCGCGGGCGGAACGGCGGCGAGTCGCGGGCTCGCGGGCGGGACGGCGGCGAATCGCGGGCTCGCGGGCGGGACGGCGGCGAATCGCGCGCTGGTTCTCGGGGCGGGCGGCGCGGCGGCCGCGGTCGTGGCCGCGCTCGTCGAGACGGGGCGTGCGGTCGCGGTGGCGACGCGCGATCCGGAGCGCGCGCGGCGCGACGTCCCGCTCGCGGCCGAGGCGCTGGCTTGGGACGACCCGCGGCTTTCCGTCGTCGCCGGCGCGGCGGGTCTCGTCGTGCAGGCGACGCCGCTCGGGACGGCGCCGCGCGTGGACGAGGCGCCGCCGTTCGATCCGGCGTGGTTCGCGCCCGGCGCGCGCGCCGTGGACCTGATCTACAACCCGTGGGAGACGCGCTGGCTGCGCCTCGCGCGGGCCCGCGGCGTCGCCGCGCTCAACGGCTGGCCGATGCTCGTGCGCCAGGCGGCGCGCTCGCTCGCGTTCTGGGGGCTTGGCGAGGCCGCGGAGGCGCTCGTCGAGGCTTCGACGACGGTGGAGCCGCGCGACCCGCGGCGCGCCTCCTGAGGCCCGCGAGGGCCGCTTTTCCGTCTCGTCGCGTCCGTCCCGTAGGGGAGGCCGGCGCGTTCCGACGATCGTCGGACCGCGGATGAAACGCCGTCGTTCCGACGACCTGATCGGCGCGGCAGCCGCCCCTACGACGCTGCTGAAAAACTGTTCGCGGAATCGCACGCAACGGTCTCGCTTCGTGATATGCGTGAGCACGAAGGAGAGCGGCGATGCGGGGAGAGAATCGCGGGCAGCAGGGCGCATTCAGCTACGTCTCG